>JAFSRL010000262.1 GCA_017446125.1 Lachnospiraceae bacterium | reverse complement strand
ATCGGATAATGGATGATCGTGCCGATGCCGCGATCCGCAAGAAATTCCTGGAACGCATCACGGGGCGTCCTCGTAGCATCTCCTGCACCGTCATCACGTTTCGGAATCTGCAGGATGTACTGGTGGAAGACATGCGTCGCACCCGCGTAGCGCAGCGGCTTGATCACATGTGGGTTCGTGATTCCCTCATCATACCGCGCAGCAATCGCACACCGTTCGGCAGTCGTCTCCTCCATGTATTTTAATCTGGCACGCAGAAGAGCCGCCTGCATTTCGTCCAGTCTCGAGTTCACGCCGACAACCATGTTGTGGTAGCGCTTCTCGCTTCCGTAGTTGCGCAGCACCTTAAGCTTTTGCGCAAGTGCCGGATCCGATGTCGTACACGCACCGGCGTCGCCGAAGGCACCCATGTTTTTGGAAGGATAAAACGAGAAGCACCCGATGTCACCAAAGGCCCCCGTCATCGTGTCGCCAAAGCACGCGCCGTGCGACTGCGCGCAGTCCTCGACAAGCTTTAAGTTATGCTCCTTGCAGATTGCGACGATCTCATCCATGCGGGAGGCCTGCCCGTAGAGATGCACGACAAGCACGGCCTTCGTCCGCGACGTGATCTTCCTGCGGATTTCCTCCGGGTCAATCAGGTGGTATTCATCCGGCTCCGCGAAAACGGGTGTCGCGCGGTTCATCGTGATTCCCATGACAGACGCGATGTAGGTGTTGCCCTGCACGATGATTTCATCGCCCTCGCCAATCTCAAGCGCGCGGAACGCGAGGTACAACGCGTCGAGTCCGTTGCCGACGCCGATTGCATGCGGCACACCGACATAGGAGGCAAACTCTTTTTCAAACTCCTCAACTTCTTTTCCGAGGATATACCAACCGCTGCGTAAGACGCGCAGTGCGGCGGCTTCATACTCGTCCTTGTGTTTTTCAAATCCGCGGTCCAGGCGGGATTGGGGAATGGTGATATTACTCATGCCGTTTATCCTTTCACATAATAATGTCGTGCCAGCCACTGCGACAGACCGTCCAGCCCCGGATACACAATGCGCTCCGAGATGTTGAGCTGATCCAGCAGGTCGCGCAGCTTCCAGCGGAACTCTTTTTTTATAATGTACTTCACAGTCTTCTCCGTATGCTCATCGAGGAACCTCACCACATCCGTCATGTCGCTGGGTACGATCGCGAAAAACGAATACTGGTTGACGATGCGCTGCTCGTACGACGGCGGCTCCACGATGACCATCGCCTCACCCTTCATGTCCTCATCATACTCCTCGAGTGACGCGCAGGCTTCCTGCAGCATCTGCAGGGAAAAGACCGTCGTCTTAGTCTTTAGCATGATGTCCTGATACTTGTCCGGCAGCATCTCGTGAAGCTCATCCACATTGATGCTCCATACGACGGCGTCGTGTTTATCCATGTCCTCTAAGTCATTCTCCGTCGTCGCGAAGTGCAGGCTTGTCATCGGCGAAAACGTCCAATCGAGAAGTCTCGTCGGCAGGCCGTGGTGCTGACCGAGGATCATCTGCCGCCAGACACTCGACTCGATCCCGGGCGCCTCGATCTCCGCGTACTTGGTAAAGTTTGCCAGAATCGTCGGCTCCAGGATGGGCCCCTTATCCTTGCAGTTGCGGCGAAGCGACGTCATGATCTCATAGTCCGCATCCGGCATCCCGCGATAGATGTGATGCGAACGGTAACGGTTGAGATCCGGGCGAAACCGCATCTCCGTCAAGAGATGTGACACATCATTAATGTCATCGATTACGATCGTTTTGATCATGCTTCTTATCCTTTCTGTATAAACGTCTTTTGCGGCATGTAGTCGTCGAGCGTCAGGGTGTACCGCTTTGCGCCATCCGGTGTTTCCTCTTTCCGGGCAAAGCCAAAGTCATCGTACACCGCCGACACCATCTTGTTTTTAGCCGTCGGCAGGTACTCCCCCGCAAGGTAGGTACAGCCCGCATCGTGCGCAAGCGCAACCAGGTCATTTACGACAAAGGCTTCCATCGTGCGCTTCAACACACGACAGCTCATCAGCCAGGTGTCGACAAACATCGTCTCATCATCCGTGCGGCGTAGGATTGCAAGCGCAATCAGGCCGTGATCACCAAACTTGTCCCGCAGGGTGTAGTAGCGTGTGAAGACACGATCATCGCGCATCAGCTCCGCGACCTCTTCCTCTGTGTAACGCACCGTGCGCAGGTTGAACTGATTGGACCGCTGCGTGAGCTGTGCAATCCGCGCGGTGTGCCCGGCGTCAAACGCCTCCGCATGCGCCACCATCTCAAGGCTTGCCAGGTAATCATCGATCGAGTCGTAGGACGCTTCCGACTGCCTGCGTTGAAACTCCGCCTGATACTGCGCGGTGCGGTCCTCACTCACACCGGTAAAAGACGCGGTCTCAAAATAGTTCTCGCGCTGCAAAAAGTTAAGCCACTCCGCAGGATCCTCGGGCAGCTCCGGCACCGTGATCCCCTCGCATTTTTCACGCACGAGGTTTCTCTCAAACGCATTGTCATCAAGGAATACGATGGAATCCATGCCGATGTTCAACGTCTCCTGTATCAGCTTGATGTTCGTCGCCTTGTCCTCCCAGTTCGCAACAAACACGGAGATGTCACTTAGGCGCAGCACCATATCCTCATGTTTCTCAAACGGCTCTTTGGCGACCGCCTCATCATTTTTCGAACAGACGGCGAGAATGATGCCAAAGTCCTTTAACTCCTTTAACCAACGCTGCAGGTTTGTAAAGACATGTCCCTTGCCCAGCTCGCCGATCTCGATGCCGTTCAATCCGTCATCGCCGATCACACCGCCCCAGAGCGTGTTGTCGAGATCCAGCACGACACACTTTTTGAGGCGTCCCTGCATCGCGCACAAAACATCCGTCACTGATTGCGCAACTGCAGGCAGGGCGTTCAACGCGACAGGCATT
>JAFSRL010000261.1 GCA_017446125.1 Lachnospiraceae bacterium | reverse complement strand
GGCGTGCAGCGCGTCGATGAGCGCCATAAAGTCTTCTCTTGTCCCGTATGCGCCCTTGATTGCGTAATGCGCGGTCACTTCAAACGGGTTTACGCCGTGCTCGACCACGGGTTGCAGCTCCACTGCGTGAAACGCGTACTGCTGCAAGTATTTCACAAGGTCGGTCGCCATGTCGCGATAGGTATAGGGCGTTCCTTCTTTGCGGAAGGCTTCCGCGAACGCGTCCAGACTCAACTCGCATACGGAGAAGGGTTTGCCGGTAAAGGAGCGCTTCTTGCGCGCCTCCATATAGCGCTCATCCGTCCAGGGGAAGTCGTCCTTGATGGTTTCACAGACAACGCTCAAGGCGCCGCTTTCATCCTTGCAGGCAAACGCGTAAGGATCCGCCTTGCGGATGATGTTGCCGTCCTTTAAACGCAGCTCGAACTGATACGCGTCCCCTGCCTTTGCCTGCGGGACAAAGAGCTCAAAGATGCCGCAGGGGTCGACCCTGGTCATCTGATGTCTTCTGCCGTCCCAGGCATTGAAGGTGCCAATCACGGAAAGCCGTGTCGCGTCCGGCGCCCAGACCGCAAAGTTGACGCCCAGAATCCCGTCGCGCGTCATCGGGTGCGCACCGAGCTTCTTATAGATATGATAGTGAATCCCGGAATTGAACTGAATGATGTCCTCTCTGTCGATGAGCGGCTCGAAAAGATAGGGGTCGTAAACGTCCTCCACGGTGCCGTCGGGATAGGTCACGTGATAGGAATACCGAAACGCCTCTTTCCTTGCGGGAATAAGTGCGGCAAAAAAGCCCTCCTCATCCGCAAGCTCCATGGGAAACGATCCTTCCTCACGCTCCGGATGGATGACGACGCTCTGCGCGCCCGGGAAGAAGGTCTGGATTAAGAAATTACCGCCCACTTTGTGGCAGCCCAGGATTCTGTGCGGAGAAACTCCGTCCGCATAGACAATCTCCTCGATTTCCGGCCAGTTCATCAGCTTATAGAGTTTTTTGTTCATCACTTCTCCCTCACGACACGAACACGGTAAACGCCGCCAATCTTTTCAAGCTTTTTCACCATATCCTTTTTGATGGGTTGCTCAAAGTCAAACATGGTATACGCCACATCACCGCGCGATTTGTTGACCATGTTCGCGATGTTGTGTTTGAATGCGGAAATCTCCTTCGTAAACTGACCGATCATATTGGTCTGGTTTTTGTGGAAGATGGCAAGCCTGGGGCCCATGCAAATTCCCATATCGCAGGCCGGATAATTGACGCTGTTTTGGATGTTGCCGTTTTCCAGATACTCCTTCACTTCGGCGACCGCCATGACCGCGCAGTTGTCCTCGCTCTCCTCCGTCGAAGCGCCCAGGTGCGGAATGACGATGCAGTGATCGTGACCGGCAACCACCGTGTTGGGGAAGTCCGTCGCATAGCAGCGGATTTTGCCGGAATTGATGCCGTTCAGCACATCCGCCTCGTTGCACAGAACGTCACGCGCAAAATTCAAAAGAATAACGCCCTTCTTCATCTTGCTAATCGCTTCCTTATTGATCATGCCCTTCGTGGCTTCCATGGCGGGCACATGAATCGTGATAAAGTCACACTTGCTGTAGATGTCTTCGATGTCCGTCACATGCTTCACGTCACGGCTTAGGTTCCACGCCATATCAACGGATAGATAGGGGTCGTATCCGTAGACCTCCATCCCCAGGTGCTTCGCGGCATTCGCGACTCTCACCCCGATGGCGCCCAGGCCGATGATGCCCAGCTTCTTTCCCATGATTTCGGTACCCGCAAACTTCTTTTTCGCCTTCTCCGCAACCTTTGCGATTTCGGGGTCGCGGGCATTTGCCATGACCCATTCGATGCCGCCCGTGATGTCGCGGCTGGCAAGCAGCATGGCGGCGATAACAAGCTCCTTCACACCGTTCGCGTTGGCGCCCGGCGTGTTAAAGACAACGATGCCTTCCTCCGCACAGCGCTCCAAGGGAATGTTGTTGACCCCGGCACCGGCACGGGAAATCGCAAGGAGCTGCTTCGAGAACTCCATCTCGTGCATCACGGCGCTGCGGACCAAAATCGCGTCCGCCTTGTCGACGTTGTCGACCTGCTCGAAGTCCTTGCCGAATTTTTTGAGTCCGATCTTCGCAATCGGGTTGAGACATTTATATGTGTATGGCATAACGTAACTCCTTTCAATCGTGACAGGGACGGTGACAAAAGGGACAGGTCCAAATGTCACCTGCTTTCCAAGGTGACAAAAGGGACGGGTACATATGTCACCTGTTTCCCAAGGTGACATTATGGACCTGTCCCTTCTTGTCACCTATTCTCAGCTTCAAACTTTTTCATAAATTCCACCAGCTTCACAACCCCCTCCTTCGGCATCGCATTGTAAATACTCGCTCTCATGCCGCCGACGGTGCGGTGCCCCTTCAAGCTCACAAGCCCTTCGGCCTCCGCCGCCTTTACGAATTTGGCATCCAGCTCCTCAGAGCCCGTCACGAAGGGCACGTTCATAAGCGAGCGGTCTTCCCTGCGGACCGTGCCCTTAAAGAGCTTGCTC
>JAFSRL010000260.1 GCA_017446125.1 Lachnospiraceae bacterium | reverse complement strand
CCGGCCTGATCCTGACCAATATGAACAAGAAGGCGAGAGCGGATAAGATTTGAATACGGAACAGATTAAAACAGAATTGATAACTCATCATGTGGATGCGCAGCACGCGGACGAGGCCGTCCGTGTGCTGCAGGATCTGCAGTTGGATGAGGACGTGCGGGATTTTCACGCGTTGAGCGCCGGAATGACGAACCGGCTGTTTTACCTGCGCACGGATCACGGCTCGCGTCTGTTGCGCCTTCCCGGAGAGGAGAGCGAGTTTTTGGTTGACCGTGCGCAGGAAGCGCGTGTCTATCATGACCTGGACGGACTGCACATTTCCGACCGCATCTATTACATTAATTCGGAGAGCGGCATCAAGGTCACGGAGTTTATTGAGGGTGCGCATGCCTGCAATCCGTTCAACCCAGATGAGGTGGCGGACGCGCTCACCCACCTGCGCGACTTCCACGAACACCGCTTAACGGGCTACGAGCCGTTTGACTTAAGACAAAAGATTCTGGCATACGAGGGCCATATCCGTCATGACATCGAGGGAGCGCTGCCGGACTATTCCGAGGTGCGTAAGGATGTATTGAAGCGTCTTACGCTCATCGAGGCAATGGAAAAAGAAAACGTTCTGTGCCACATTGATTCCGTGCATGAGAACTTTATTCTGAATGAAGACAAGCTGCGGTTAATCGACTGGGAGTACGCGGCGCAGTGCGACCCGCATGTGGACATCGCAATGTTCTGCATCTATGCCGGTTACGACCGGGAACAGATTCATGAGGCAATCGATCTGTACTTTGGAAGGGAAGGGTGTTCCCGCCGGGTACGGGAGAAGATTTTCCACTATACCGCAATCTGCGGCTTTATATGGAGCCTTTGGTGTGAAATCAAGCGTGACGTCAACGTGCGCTATGATGATTATGAAAAAATACAGTACGGATATGCTAAAATGGGAGTATGAGACCACAGCTGATCGATGTGTTGGAACGCTCGCCCGTGATTGCGGCGATTAAAAACGATGAGGGATTCGAAGCGGCCCGTGCAAGTGACTGCCACGTCGCGCTGATGCTGACGGGCTCCGTCATCGACCTGCCGGACAGGGTGGCCTCTTTAAAGGAAGCCGGCAAGATCGTCATCGTGCATGCGGATATGATCGCGGGCTTAAGCGCCAAAGAGGTCGCGGTTGATTACATCAGGGAGGTCGCGGGTGCGGATGGCATGATCAGCACCAAGAATCCGCTCGTCAGGCACGGCCAAAGCATCGGGCTATATGCAATCCAGCGGACCTTTGCGGTTGATTCCATCGCATTATCCACGTTAAAGAAACAACTAAAGACATTTCAACCGGACGCGGTGGAGATCCTGCCGGGCATCGTTCCCAGAGTCATCGCGGAGGTGAAAAAGGAGACGTCCATCCCGGTAATCGCCGGCGGACTCCTTGCGGACAAACGCGACATCATGGACGCGTTCAACGCCGGGGCGGATGCCGTCTCCACGACTTTAGAGGAATTGTGGCGCGCATAGGGCGTGCCGTGTGTGATGTGAGGGGCATCTGAAAAAGGAGAGGGAATGAGTGACAGAATGGATGTGATTGTCATCGGCGCGGGTGTTACGGGCTGCGCAGTGGCAAGAGAGTTATCGCGGTACGAAGCGGAGGTTCTTGTTTTGGAACGCGAGGAGGATGTGTGTTCCGGTACGTCCAAGGCAAACTCCGCAATCGTGCATGCGGGCTTTGACGCGGAGACAGAATCCGTGAAGGCGCGGATGAACGTCCGCGGCTCCGAGATGATGGAGACGTTATCTAAGGAACTCGATTTTGAGTACCGAAAAAACGGCTCCCTTGTTTTATGCTTTGACGCTTCTGACGGCGAGAAACTGCGTGAGCTCTATGAGCGCGGCATGGCCAACGGCGTTAAGGGTCTGGAGCTTTTGACCGGCGACGCGGTCCGCAAGATGGAACCGAATATTTCGGACGAGGTCGTCGCGGCGCTATACGCTCCGACCGGCGGCATCGTGTGTCCGTTTAACTTAACAATCGCGCTTGCGGAAAACGCCGCGGACAACGGCGTGCGCTTTCAGTTCAATGCAGAGGTTACGACGATTCAAAAAGAAGGGGATGGCTACAGTGTCACGGTACGGGACATCGTAAGCGGTGCGGAGAAAACGTATCAGACGAGGTTCATCGTCAATGCCGCGGGCGTTTATGCGGACACCTTCCACAACATGGTTTCCGAAACCAAACTGCATATCACGGCACGCCGCGGCGAGTACTGCCTTTTGGATAAAACGGCAGGGACGCATGTCGATAAGACGGTGTTCCAGCTGCCGGGTAAGTACGGTAAGGGCGTCCTTGTCACACCGACCATTCACGGGAATCTTTTGGTCGGACCCACGGCGGTCGATCAGGAGGATAAGGAAGCAACGAACACCTCCGCGGCAGGCCTTGCGGAGGCGATGTCCAAGGCAACCTTAAGCGTAAAGGACATCCCGTTCCGCGAAACAATCACGTCCTTCTCCGGCTTAAGAGCGCATGAGGACGGCGATGACTTTACGATCGGCGAGATTGCTGACGCAAAAGGCTTTTATGACGCGGCCGGTATCGAATCTCCCGGTCTTTCGAGCGCGCCGGCAATCGGGGAATACTTGGCTTCCGAGATTGCGGCTGCCGCCGGCTTTGAAAAAAACGATGACTTCAATCCGAAGCGGCAGGGCATTGCGCGTGTGGCACTCTTGCCGGAAGAAGAGCGCGCGGCACGGATCAAGGAGAACCCGCTCTACGGACGCATCATCTGCCGCTGCGAGGGCATCAGCGAGGGCGAAATCATCGATGCGATTGAGCGGACGCTGGGCGCACGGAGCATGGACGGCATCAAGCGCAGGGTGAGACAGGGCATGGGCCGCTGCCAGGCGGGCTTTTGCACACCGCGCGCGATGGAGATCCTGTCAGAGCACGCGGGGATTCCGATGGAGAAAATCTGCAAGAACCGCGCGGGCTCGGAACTGATCAAAGAGTGAGGGGGTACGGGATGGACAGACATGATATCGTGATTATCGGCGGAGGGCCCGCAGGACTTGCCGCAGCGGCAGCCGCGCGAAAGGCCGGTGTCGATGACATATTGATCTTAGAACGCGACGGGTATCTGGGCGGCATTCTGAACCAGTGCATTCACAACGGCTTTGGCCTGCACACCTTCAAGGAAGAACTGACCGGCCCCGAGTACGCGGCGCGGTTTGAAAAAGAGGTGGAGGAGCTTCAGATTCCGTACCGCTTGAACACGATGGTGATCGACATCAATGCGGACAAGCAGGTGACGTTCATTAATCAGGAGGATGGTCTGACGAGTGTTCAGGCAGGGGCTGTTGTTTTGGCAATGGGCTGCAGGGAGCGCCCGCGCGGCGCCCTGAACATCCCGGGCTACCGGCCTGCCGGCATCTATACCGCGGGCACGGCGCAGCGCCTGATGAACATTGAAGGGTACAAGGTCGGCAGGGAGGTCGTAATCTTAGGGTCCGGTGACATCGGACTCATCATGGCGCGCCGCATGACCTTAGAGGGCGCGAAGGTAAAATGTGTTGCGGAGCTTATGCCGTATTCGGGCGGTTTAAAGCGCAACATCGTGCAGTGTCTGGATGACTATGATATCCCGCTCATGCTCTCGCACACGGTGGTCGACATCGAGGGCAAGGAACGCGTCACGGGGATCACGATTGCGGAGGTGGATGAGAACAGAAAGCCCATCCCCGGGACCGAGGTGCATTATGACTGCGACACGCTGCTGCTGTCGGTGGGTCTTTTGCCGGAGAATGAACTGAGCAAGGAAATCGGCATCGAGTTGTCTCCCGTGACAAACGGCGCCGTTGTAAATGACAGACTCGAGACCAGCGTCGAGGGCGTGTTTGCCTGCGGCAATGTCCTGCACGTGCATGACCTTGTCGACTATGTGTCGGAGGAGGCGTCCAAGGCCGGAGAGAACGCAGCGAAATACATTCAGGGTGCATTCAAACAGGACGCGGCCGCCGTGCCGGTTGAGGTATCGGGCGGCGTGCGTTATACCGTGCCGCAGAAGATCGCGCCGGATGCGATGGCGGACAGGCTCACCGTGCGCTTCCGCGTCGCGGATGTAT
>JAFSRL010000259.1 GCA_017446125.1 Lachnospiraceae bacterium | reverse complement strand
TTTCTGGATGGAAAGTGCGCGCTCATCTATTCCCCCTGCGCCGCAGTGCGGATCAGTTCTTCGACGAACAGCGTCTTCATGATTTATCCATTCTCTCAACACTCGGATTAACAAAAGAAGATGTCGATGTCCTTTCGGCGCTGCCCGAAACGGCGCATGTGGAAGGCGTGTTCCGTTTGGATGCGGTTGCGCTTGTTGCCGGCGCGGAATACGACATGGCGCTTGAAACGCTTTCCGCGGAAATGCTCGACAAGCCCTATCTTGTGGAGGGACGCTTCCCGCAGGCGGAAAACGAAGCCGTGGTCACGGAGGTGTTTTTGCGCGATACCGGTACGAAGGTCGGTGATGTTGTCACATTGAAGGAAGAGGTGGAAGAAGACGAAGACCCTGTGCTGCGGGGAAGTGCGTTCACCATCACGGGCATGGTGGTCGATGTGCGCAACGTGAACAATCCGCACGGCTCGACGGCATTCCGCGGCGGGCTCAACGTTGTTCCTTTGATGTATGTGCAGCAGGGCGCAATCAACGCACAGGATTATTTCACATCCATCAGGTTAACGATGGCGGGCGCATCCAATGCGTTTTGCTACAGCGATGATTACACGGACAGTGTCCGCGCGTTCCGCGAGTACATCGAGGGCGCGATTAAGTCTGACCGTGAGCAGGCGCGTTACGATGCCGTGATCGCGGAGGCGACAGATAAGGTTGACGACGCGGAAAAGGAAGCGCAGCAGGAGCTTGCGGACGCTTATCAGGAGCTGACGGATGCCCGGACGGAATTTGAAACGGAAATCGCGGACGCGGAAAAAGAAATCGCGGACGCGGAAAAGGAAGTGGCGGACGGAGAAACGGAGCTGACCGAAAAAGAGACCGAGGCAAACGACGAGATTGCGAAAGCAAAACAGGAGCTGGAGGACGCGAAAACGGAATTAAACGCCGCCTGGTCAGACCTCGTGAAGGCGCAGACGGAATTGAACAACGGCAAGACGCAGTTGGAGAACGCAAAGAACGAGCTGGAGGAAAAGGCGCAAAACGCAGCAACACAGTTCGCAAATGCGAGGACGGAAGCAAATACGAAGCTTGCGCAGGCACAGGCGGCGCAGGCGAACCTGCAGGCGATTCAGGACGGCGTAACGCAGGCGCAGGCGGTAGTCAATGGTTGCAAGGCAGACGTCAACGATAAACAAACCGCGTATAACAACATTGATGAAACAACGGATCCCGATGCGAAGGAACAGGCAAAGAAAGCGTTGGATAATGCGCAGGATGCATTGACTGCGGCTGAGGCTGCACTGACAGAAGCTCAGACACAGCTAACCACGGCGCAGGCAGCGGTCGCCGCCATTCCGCAGATTGAAGCGGCCTTGACACAGATCACAACGGAAGAAACCGCCGCAAACGCGCAGATCGCGGCAGGCCGTTCGGAGATTGAAGCAAAGGAAAAGGAGCTCGCCGCGGCGGAAAAAGAAATCACCGAGGGCTGGGCGGATTACGAAGCCGGAAAGAAGGAGATTGCGGACGGTGAAACGGAGCTTGCGCAGAAGGAGACGGAGGCTGCGCAGGAGATTGCGGACGCGAAAACGGAACTCGCGGACGCGAAGCAGGAAATCAAGGACAACAAGAAAAAACTGCAGGACGCAAAAAAAGAAATCGCGGACGCGAAGGTTGATTTGGAGGAAGGAAGAGAAGAAGGCGAGAAGGAACTCGCGGACGCGGAAAAGGAATACGAGGAAGGAAAGACGGAAGCGGAGGAAGAGATTCAGAAGGCACGCGATGAGTTAAACGACATCGACATGGCGACGTGGTATGTTTCCGACCGCAACGCCATGAACGGATACAACAACACCGCCTCCGACGCGGACGCGATTGAGGCAATCGGAACAGTCTTTCCGGTGGTCTTTTTCTTCGTTGCCATCCTGATCAGCTTAACCGCGGTCACAAGAATGGTCGAGGAGGACAGGGGACTGATCGGAACCTATAAGGCGCTCGGGTTTAAGGACGTACAGATTCAACGCAAGTACCTGGTGTTCACCGCCGCCGCGGGTTTGATCGGTGCGGCGTTCGGAACGATGCTTGCCTTCCTTGCCCTGCCGGCATTTTTGTTTTCCATCTTCGACATCATGTATGTCCTGCCGTACTACCATGCGTCGTTTTTAGCGACCTACGGTCTGGCGGGACCCTTGCTCTTTTTGGCGGGAATTCTCATCGCGGCCTACACCGCCTGCAGGCGTGCCCTGAAAGCGGCACCTGCCTCGCTGATGCGTCCGAAGACGCCGAAGAACGGCTCCCGTGTGTTGCTGGAACGCGCAACCTCCGTTTGGAGAAGGCTGTCGTTTTTGAACAAGGTGACCGCGCGTAATATCTTCCGCTATAAGAAACGGATGCTCATGACCATCTTCGGCATCGCCGGGTGCATGGCGCTTTTGCTCTTTGGTTATGCCATCCGGGATTCCGTCGGGGATCTGATGCCCAGGCAGTACGAGGAGACATCGCTCTATGATCTGATGATTGTCGCTTCGACGGATTTGGATGAGGACGAAAAAGATTTGACCTGGTATTTGAACAACGATGAGGAGGTTGGGACGTACCTGCCGGCAATGATTACGACGGTGAAGCTTTTGAATGCAAACAGAGAGGAGCTCTCGAGCCAGCTCGTTGTCGTGCCGGACGGGGCGGCGATGGAAAATTACATTGCCATGGTTCGCATCAAGGGAGAAGTGCTGTCCTTAAAGGACAACGATGTCTTCATCACGCGCAACGCTTCCGAGATGCTGTCCTTAAAGGATGCGGACACGGTTTCGATTCAACTGCCGGATTTGCAGACGGCCGGGTACACGGTGAGCGCGGTGGTGAGGAACTATCTGGGCAACAGCGTCTACATGACACGCGCAACCTATGAGACCATGTTTGAGGATTACGAGGAAAACGGCGCGCTCGTTTTATTGAAGGACTCCGTGACGGACATCGAAAGCTACCGTGCCGCGTTTGCGGACAGGGAAGGGATCATGAGCTGCATCGGCACGGAGCAGATGAAGCAGCAGTTTGAGCAGGCATTTTTGCTCATGAATTCCGTGGTCTACATTGTGATTGCGATGAGTGCTGCCCTTGCCTTCGCGGTGCTCTTTACGCTTGCGACGACAAACATCTCCGAACGGGAGAGGGAGCTGGCAACCATCAAGGTTCTGGGCTTCTTTGACAGAGAGGTGCATTCGTATGTGGATAAGGAAACGTTTATCCTGGTCGGAATCGGAATCGTTTTAGGCATCCCCTTAGGATATCTGTTTGCGCAGACGTTGCCGGTGATTCTTCGGCTCCCCGCCATGTATTTACGCGCCTCCCTGCACGGCATCAGTTATCTGTATGCCGCAGCGCTGACGGTGCTGTTTACCTTGATCGTCAACTTCTTAACCGACCGCATCCTCGACCGGATCAATCCTGTCGAGGCGTTGAAGAGCGTGGAGTAAACATATGGTCGATGATTGCGCATGCAGGCGTCTTCGATTATAATGGAGTGCGGTATAAAAAAGGAAGAAAGCAGGTAAGGTTTTGTTCAAGGTCAATCCAAACGGACTCTATGTCATCCGCGTGATTGCCGGCGGGTATCTGATTTATATGTCCTATCAGATGGCGCGCGACAATCTCGCGGGGAATGCCCCGAACCCGGTGTTATCCTGGGTGTTTACGGTTTTGTTTTTTCTGGTAGGGGTGTTTTTTATCGTGTATGAGCTTCGGCGCGCGAAAAAGGAACGTGAGGAAACGGAACAGGACGAGATACAGCAGACTCCGGTCAAGACGGACGAGGAACTGTTGCACCGGTTTTCTGCGGAAAGTAAGGAGGAAGAAGAACATGAAACGTAACGTTATTGTCGGACAGTCGGGCGGGCCTACCGCCGCGATCAACTCATCCCTCGCGGGGGTTTTCCGTACTGCCAAGGACCGTGGATTCAACAAGGTCTATGGCATGCTGCACGGTGTGGAAGGCCTGATGAACGAGCGCTATATCGATCTGGCGGATCACATCCAGACCGATCTTGATGTGGAGCTCTTGCGCCGCACGCCCGCTTCGTTTTTGGGCTGCTGCCGTTACAAGATGCCCGGCATTCATGAGAATAAGGAAGTTTACGAAAAGATCTTTTCGATCCTGGACAAACTTGAGATCGATGTCTTTATCTACATCGGCGGAAACGATTCGATGGACACGATCAAGAAGCTTTCGGACTACGCGATTCTCACGGGGCACAACTGCCGGTTCCTTGGCTGCCCGAAGACGATCGACAACGATCTTGCGCTGACCGATCATACACCCGGGTTCGGTAGCGCCGCAAAATACATCGGCACTTCCATGAAGGAGATCATCCGCGACTCGTTCTCGATGCAGTATGACAAGGGCATCGTGACCGTCGTTGAGATTATGGGAAGAAACGCGGGCTGGCTGACCGGTGCTGCTGCGCTTAGTAAGTGTGAGGACTGCGAAGGACCCGACATGATCTTCCTGCCGGAGCTGCCTTTTGACTTAAAGAAGTTCCAGAACG
>JAFSRL010000258.1 GCA_017446125.1 Lachnospiraceae bacterium | reverse complement strand
CACCTCATCTGCCCCTGACTCACCCTTGTATAATTATGATATAATAAAAACAACTACGCGCAGGAGGGTAAGGCATGAAAAACATACTGACAGTCATCCCGTTAAACGACTCACAGAAAACACTTTTGCAGGAGGCGGCGGGTTCGAATGCGACGCTCACCTTCCGTGAAGCAGGCACCGTCACGAAGGAAGACCTGGAGGGAGCGCACGGCATCATCGGCATGCCCGCGCCGGATATGGTGAAACAGGCCGCGAACCTTGCGTGGCTGCAGCTTTTTACCGCGGGGGTCGATCCCTTTGTGGTGCCGGGTGTGATGCCTGACAAGGCGGTTTTGACGAACGCGCCGGGGGCGCATGCCTTGAGCGTTGCGGAACATGCGGTCGCTCTGACCTTTGCGCTTCTGCGGAAGCTGCGCACCTACGGCATCCAGCAGCAGGCAGCGCACTGGGAGCTGCGCGGGGAAGTGAAGTCTGTCGAGGGCGCGAGGATTGCGGTGCTGGGCTTAGGCGAGTCCGGCGGTCTGTATGCGAAGAAGATGCATGCGCTCGGGGCGCACATTCTGGGCGTTCGCCGGCACGCATTGGACAAGCCGGATTACGTTGACGAGCAGTTTACGAATGACGCACTGGACGAGGTCTTAGGGCAGGCCGATGTCGTAACGATGGTCTTACCGGGCGGCGCAGCGACGGAGCACATCATGGATGAGCGCCGTTTGCGGCTGATGAAAAAGGACGCGTATCTGATCAACGTGGGACGCGGCAACGCAATCGATCCGGCGGCGCTAAAAAAGGTGCTCGCAGAGGGACACCTTGCCGGTGTCGCGCTCGACGTAACGGAGCCGGAGCCCCTGCCTTCGGACGATGCGCTCTGGGGAATCGAGCGCGTGCTCATCACGCCGCATTCCGCGAGCAACTTTTTGCTTCCGGGCACAAAGGACCGCGCGGTGCAAACGGCAGCGGAAAACTTGAAGCGCTTCCTTGCGGGCGAGGCACTCACGGAGGTTGTGGACCGCGGGCTCGGATATTAAACGCGTAATAACGCAGGCAGTCGTGGCGGAATTGGCAGACGCGCCGGATTTAGGTTCCGGTATCTTTTAGATGTGAGGGTTCAAGTCCCTTCGGCTGCAATACAATATGAGACGTAACACCAAGATTATCATCTTAATCGTATTCCTTGCCGTTTTGACGGTGGAGCTCATGCTCTTACCCCGTGTGGTTGCGCTGACCAAACACCGGCGCGGCGTGGTCAGGGTCCACGATCTCTTCGAAGAGACTTCGGCCTCGCCCGAGGAGGAGGTGGCGGAAGAAGAAAGCACCGAAACCGCCGTCATGTACGATTTGGAAATCGATCCCGCGGATTACCTCGACAAGGACATCATTTTTGTGGGCGATTCGCGCACGGTTCAGATGCAGACCGCCGTGCAGGACAACACGCACACCTTCATCGCGGAGGCGCGCATGGGCTACTACTGGTTCACGGAGACCGCCGTTCCGGAAATCAACCGCCGCGTGGAGGATGGGTCGCACCTGATTATCAACATGGGCGTGAACGATTTGAATAACGTTGAGAAATACATTTCGAAGGTCAACGACCAGATGAACACCTGGCGCGAGAAGGGCGTCACCGTTTATTATGCGTCGGTCAATCCGGTCAGCAATTACCCCGACGTGACGAACGAGCAGATCGACGCGTTCAACACCGCGCTGCAGGAGCGCTTAGATCCCGGCGTCATCTGGATTGATTCAAACAGCTATCT
The DNA here is from genome assembly GCA_017446125.1 of Lachnospiraceae bacterium. GTDB lineage: Bacteria > Bacillota > Clostridia > Lachnospirales > Lachnospiraceae > Butyrivibrio. The sequence continues at coordinate 2,547 of JAFSRL010000258.1, read as the reverse complement.
CAAGGAAAAAGGATATTCCACCGCAGACGGTGTGCATTATCGCAATAACACATACATGGATCTGTACAGCTTTTATCTGTCGTTTGTTGAAGAAACCGATGTGAGCGAGTGAGCGAGTAGAAAAGGAGCGTACCTATGGCAAATCACACGAACATGAGTCACGACATTCTGGTTTTGAATTACGAAGAGCAGCTTACGATGATTGCGCGCGAGCGCTTCGACAAATCCTTGAAACAACTGACGAATCATGAGTGGTACATCGCGCTCCTACACATGGTGGGACGCCTGACCGCAGTGCAGGATGTGTGCGAGGGCCGCAAAAAGCTTTACTACATTTCCATGGAATTCCTGATTGGAAAGCTCCTGGTCAACAACTTAATCAACCTGCGTATCTACGACAAGACCTGCGCACTATTGGAATCCTACGGAACCACACTCGCGGCGGTCGCCGAAGAGGAACCGGAACCGTCCTTGGGTAACGGCGGTCTTGGACGTCTGGCGGCATGCTTCGTTGATTCGTTGACGACGCTTTCCCTGCCCGGGGAAGGCATCGGTTTGTTGTATCACTACGGACTGTTCAAGCAGAAGTTTCGGAGAAACATGCAGACCGCTCAGAAGAACGACTGGATTGAGGACGATTCGTTTTTGGAAAAAACGGATATGAAGTTTGATGTGTACTTCGGCAAGAAGAAGGTCACCTCCCGCCTTTATAACCTGAACATCATCGGCTACAACGCAGGAATCAACAAGCTCAGGCTGTTTGATTTGGAGAGTGTCGATGAGCGTCTCGTGACGAAGGGCATCGGGTTCGATAAAAAGAAAATCGCGAAGAACTTAACACTGTTTTTGTATCCGGATGACTCGGATGTGGACGGAAATCTCTTACGCATTTATCAGGAATATTTCTTAACGAGCAATGCCGCACAGTTCATCTTAAAGCAAATCCGTGACCGCGGGCAGTCCTTGCACCGCCTGCATGAGTACGTCGTGATTCAGATCAACGACACGCACCCGACGCTGGTCATTCCGGAGCTCATCCGGCTCTTGGTCGAAGAGCATGCCTTTACGATGGATGATGCGATTAAGGAAGTGAAGAAGTGCTGCGCGTACACCAACCACACGATTCTGGCGGAGGCCTTGGAGACCTGGCCGGAGAAGTATTTGAAGAAGGTCGTGCCGCAGCTTATGCCTTACATTAAAGAGCTCGACGCGAGAATCCGCGCGAAGGTGAAGAATCCCAAGGTGCAGATCATTGATGAAAAGAAGAATGTGCACATGGCGTTTTTGGACATCCACTACGGCTTTTCCGTGAACGGCGTTGCCGCGATTCATACGGAGATTCTGAAGAATTCGGAGCTGAAGGATTTCTACGATTTGTATCCGGAGAAGTTCAACAACAAGACGAACGGCATCACGTTCCGCAGGTGGCTCATCGCGTCGAACCAGCCGCTGGCACGGTACTTGGATGATGTCATCGGCACCGCCTACCGTTCGGACGCGACGCAGCTCAACCGCCTGATGCGCTTCTATGACGACAAGAAGGTGTTAAAGCAGTTGGAGGAGATTAAACATCAAAACAAGGTCGCGCTTGCGGCGTATATCAAAAAGCATGAGAAGGTGGAGATCGATCCGGAGTCCGTCTTCGACATCCAGGCAAAGCGCCTGCACGAATACAAGCGTCAGCAGATGAACGCGCTCTACATCATTCACAAGTATTATGAAATCAAAAAGGAGAACAAGCTGCCCAAGCGTCCCATCACGTTTATCTTCGGCGCGAAGGCGGCACCCGCGTACGTGATTGCGCAGGACATCATCCATCTGATTCTTGTGCTGCAGAAGGTCATCAACAACGATCCGAAGGTGAGCAAGTACATGAAGGTCGTGATGGTCGAAAACTACAACGTCTCTTATGCGGAAAAGCTCATGCCCGCGTGCGATATTTCCGAGCAGATTTCGCTTGCGTCGAAGGAGGCGAGCGGCACCGGCAACATGAAGTTCATGTTAAACGGTGCGGTGACCCTGGGAACGGACGACGGTGCGAACGTCGAGATTCATGATCTGGTGGGAGACGAGAACATTTACATCTTCGGCGTGGACGCGGATACGGTCATTAAGCATTACGAGAATGCGGATTACAAGTCGATTGATTATTATAAGAAGTCCAAGGTCATCAAGCGCGCGGTGAATTTCTTAACCAGCGCCACGGCACGCAAGGCGGGCAACCGAAAGAGCTTAGACCGCCTCTATAACGAGCTCTTGAACAAAGACTGGTTCATGACGCTCATCGATTTGGAAGATTACATCAAGGTCAAGGACAAGATGCTGAACGATTACGAGAAGCGCACGAAGTGGCGCAAGATGATGCTCGTCAACATTGCGAAGGCCGGCTTCTTCTCATCCGACCGGACGATCGCGGATTATAATCGGGATATCTGGAAGTTGAAGTAGATGACAAAAGGGACAGGTCCAAATGTCACCTTGGAAAGCAGGTGACATTATGTACCCGTCCCTTTTGTCATCTCGGTGACATTTGGACCTGTCCCTTTT
>JAFSRL010000257.1 GCA_017446125.1 Lachnospiraceae bacterium | reverse complement strand
GGAGATGATGGAAATGCCGTTCAAGACACCTTCGTTTCTGATACCAATCACGAAGTCGATTTCGTCACCGTACCCCATGCTGCCCACCTCGATGACATAGCCTAAGGGGGTGCCGGAGGCATCCTGCGCCTCAAGGACGTTTTTGAAGGTTACACCGGAATAGGCCGTCGCATCCGAATCAAGGACCGCCTGTGCCGCCGCCTCATCCAGCATGGGCGTCGACCAGTTCACGGCATCCTCGAAGACAACCGCATTCGCGCCGGCCTGTGCATTCGCGGCGTTCTGCGCGATCGGTTCCTTGGTGATGTCATAGACAAACCCTAAGGCAACACCCGCCACCAGTGTGATCACAAAGAGGATCAAAGCATTCTTGATGATATCCTTCATGCCTTACTCACCTCCGTTTCTTTTTTCTCTTTCTTGATGCCGAAGGCTCTGGGCAGTGTCCAGCGCTCAATGAGCGGCGATACGCAGTTCGCGATGATGATTGCGTACGACACGCTCTCCGCGGACGACGAGAAGGTTCTGAAGATACCCGTCAAGATTCCCAAGAAGGCGCCGAAGATATACTTGCCCTTGCTCGTAATGGGACTCGACACATAGTCCGTCGCCATGAAGAAGGCACCCAGCATCAGGCCGCCGCCCGCGAGCTGTCCGGCAATGTAATACGGATCGAAGTGATTCTCGCCGAACAGTCCGATGAACAGCACAAAGGTTAAGATGTACATGCCGGGAATTCTTAAATCAATGATTCCCAGTAACAACAGGATGCAGGCACCGATCACAATCGCGAGCATCGAGGTCTCGCCGATGGTTCCCGCCGTACGTCCGATGATCATGTTCCAGACGTTCACTGTCTCACCCGCCTTGATCTGAGCCAAAGGCGTTGCACCGGTATACGCATCCATCGAAATATTGAAGATTCTGTCTAAGAAGGTCACCTCGTTCGGTGCCGGGAAGGTTGTCATGTAGCCGGTAAAGGAAATCAACAAAAAGCATCTTCCGCCCAGGGCCGGATTCATGAAGTTCTGTCCCAAGCCGCCAAAGACCATCTTGACGGCGAGAATGGCAAAGACGCCGCCCAAGACCGGAATGAACCACGGCACACTCGAGGGCAGGTTCATTCCCAGAAGAAGACCGGTCACGACCGCGGAGTAGTCTCCGATCGTCACGGGCTTCTTCATCAGTTTTTCATAAATCAATTCCGTTAAGACGGTCGTCGCAACAGAGATTGCAAGGACGATCGCCGCATCCAATCCGAAGTTGATCACGCCGAGAAGTGCCGCAGGCAAAAGCGCAACCACAACCCAGAACATGATGTTCGAGGTGGTTACCCTGGATCTGACGTGCGGATTGGAGGAAATGGTTCTTAAATCACTCATACTGTTTTCCTCCTCACTTTTTGGCCGCCGCCGCGCGTTTTCCTAACTGGATTTTGCGCATGCCTTTGATCTGTTGTGTTAAGTGCCGCTTGGCAGGACATACGAACGAGCAGCAGCCGCACTCGCAGCACTCCATACCATACTCCTTCAAGAACCTCTCCTCGTCGTCGTTCTCGACGGCGTCCGCAAGGTTCTTCGGGACCAGGTGCTCCGGACATGCCTCCACGCATTTCGCGCAGTTGATGCACGCCGTGGGAGCAAGCCACTCGACCTCCGCGTCGGTCAAGCACGTCATCGCGCTCGCCGTCTTGGTCGTGGGCACATTCGTATCGAAAATCGCAAAGCCCATCATGGGACCGCCGGAAATAATCTTTGCGGGCTCCGTCTTAAAGCCGCCCGCCTCTTCAATCAGTTCCGCGTAGTTCGTTCCGATGCGCACCTTGAAGTTGCAGGGATCATTGATTGCTTCGCCGGTGATTGTGACGATGCGCTCCATTAAGGGCTTGCCCTCCGTGACCGCGCGTCCCACCGCAACCAGCGTATCGACGTTGTCCACGATGCAGCCCGCGTCCGCCGGCAGCTGCGAGGAGTTGATCTCGCGTCCCGTGCAGGCGTAGATGAGCATACGCTCCGCACCCTCCGGATACTTCGTCATCAATTCCTTGACTAAAATTTTGTCATCGTCCCGCACCATCTCCTTGAACATATCGATGACGTCCTGCTTGTTGTCCTCGATTGCCAGGATTCCCTTTGCGTTCGGGAACAGTCCCACTGCGATGCGCAGTCCCTGCAAAAGAAGATCCGGATTTTCCTTCATGCGGCGATAGTCCGAGGTCAGGTACGGTTCACACTCGGAGCAGTTCGCGATGATGTATTCGATTTTTTCCGGTTCCTTGGGGGAAAGCTTGACTGCGGTCGGAAATCCCGCACCGCCCATGCCGACGATGCCGGCTTCGCGGATCATGTTGATTTTTTCTTCCGTGGTGAGCTCCTCTAAAGGCTTGACTGCCGGGTACTCCACCTCTTCGTAGTTCCCGTCGTTCTCGACGATGATGCTCTCGACCAGATTTCCGGTCACGACCCGCCGTTTCTCAATCGCCTTCACGGTGCCGGAAACAGTGGCGTAAACCGGTGCCGATACGAAGCCTTGCGCTTCCGCAATCTTCTGGCCGGCTAAGACATGATCGCCCACCGCCACAATGGGAGTTGCCGGCGCGCCGATATGTTGCGACATCGGATACACCAGATCCCCTTTGGGCAGCACTTCACGAATGGGCTTATCCTTCGTCAGCTCTTTGCCTTCGTGCGGATGGATCCCACCTTTGAATGTTAACTTTGCCATCTCCTACCCTTTCCTTCTGATATTTTTTTAACGGTTTTCACACCAAATATTATTTTACACTCTTTTTTTTAATTTTTCTACAATTCTTGCGCAATTTTTTAAGAAAAATCGCGGTGTATGCTATACTATTTGCTGTGAAACGCATCGAAACCGTAAAAGAATACTCCGCACCGCCCTTCACGGACGCCTTTGTGCGCACGCTCAAGGCGCTTTCCGTCCGCATGGAGGATGTGCGCGTGTTTGACATCGAAACGACCGGGCTTACGCCGAAGAGTGCGATCATCTATTTGATTGGGATTGCAAGGCTTGAAGGAGATACCCTCATCACCACACAGCTTCTTGCGGAATCCTTTGATGATGAGGAAACAGTTTTGCGCGCGTTTTGTGAGGAGCTGAAGGGCTGTAGGCTCCTCCTTCACTTCAACGGCGACCGCTTTGACCTTCCCTTCGTTGCCGCAAGGTGCGCGCGCTTTGGCATTGAGACACATGTCACGATTTCGCCGGATGAAAAGGAAGCGGACATTCTCTCCTTTGATCTTTACAAAAAGGTCACGCCCGTGAAAAAGATTCTGGGGCTCCCCGACTGCCGCTTGAAAAGTATCGAGCGTCTTTTAAACATTGAGCGCAAGGATGAAATGGGCGGCGGCGAGCTGATTGAAGTCTTTGAGGAATACGCGCTTCGCCCGACACCGGAGGCGGAAGCGCTTTTACTCTTACACAACGCGGACGACATCGCGGGGACGTTCTCCTTACTTCCCGTGTTGACGTTTTACGACTTCTTTTCGTCGCTTCAAGAAGAAGCGTTTTGCGGCGCTTCGCTGCAAACCAAAACCTACACCGCCTTTGACGGTCTTACAAAAAAAGAGTGCTACCTGACGCTGGAGGTTGCAACACCGCTGCCCGCTTCGTTTTCAAGCCGTAAGGAAAACCTGCACCTGCGGTATGAAAACAATCACTTCTTTTTACGCATTCCGGTGGTTACGGGAACGTACAAACACTTCTTTCCCGATTACAAAAACTATTATTACCTGCCGTATGAAGACATGGCAGTCCACAAGAGTGTCGGGGAATTCGTCGACAAAAACTTCCGCAAGAACGCGACGAAGGAGGAAGCCTTTGTGAAAAAGGAAGGCGACTTTTTGTTTGCGCCCTGTGACTTCGGCCTGCCCGTTTTTAAAGAACGGTTGAAGGACAAGCTTCTTTATATAGAAAATTCGGAGGACTTATCATCCTCCGAATCGAATCTCATTGCTTACGGTATTTCCATCCTGCGTTACTTCGCCGGTTTCTCATAAAAGAACGAGCCGCGCCGGATGTAACCGATTTCCTGGTAGTTGATCATCTGCTCCGTGCTCCCGATGAAAAGCACGCCTTCCGGCTTCAAGGACTTGTAGTACTTGCGGAAGATGTCGTCCTTCGCTTCCTCCGTGAAGTAAATCAAGACGTTGCGGCAAACGATTAAGTGGCAGTCCGTGGGATACGGGTCGCGCAGTAAATCCGCCTGCTTGAACTCCACACGGCGCTTGATCTCGTCAGAAATCTGTACGTGATCCTTGTCGACTTCCTTGAAGTACTTTTTCTTGAACTCCTCCGGAACGTTCTGGATCTCTTTCTTTTCGTAGATGCCGGCCTTCGCCTTCGCAAGCACGATCTTGTCCAGGTCATACGCAAGCACCTTGATCTGTGCAAGCGGCAGGTGCTTGCTTAAAAGCATGACAATCGTGTAGGGCTCGTCACCCGTTGAGCACGCTGCGGACCAGATTTTTAACTGGTGCCCGAACTTCTTCATCAACTCCGGAATCAACTGCTCGTCCATGAACTTCCACTGGTCCTGATTGCGGAAGAATTCCGAGACGTTGATCGTGAGGTAAGAAACGAAGGCGTTCAAGACCTCCTCGTCCTTGCGCAAGAGCTCCACGAACTTATCATACCCCTCCACGCGATACTTCTGGATGAGGGTATCGATGCGGCGCTTCATCTGTTTTTCTTTATAAGCGTCTAAGTTGATCGTCGTGATCTGATAGACCTGCTTTTTAAACCACTCGTAATCGTAGGTGACAGGCATCTCGCTTACTCCTCCGCAGGAGCTTCTTCAGCGGGCGCTGCCTCCGCTGCTTCCTGTGCAGGTGCCTCTTTCTCTTCCTCCGCAGCCTGTTCCGCAATCACCTTGTCGATGTCAACGGATACGACGTCGCCGGTCTCCTCGACCTTCTCCTCTGTCTTCTCAGGCTCCAAGAGCGCCTTGATGGACAGGGAAATCTTCTTGTCGCCTTCGTTGAAGTCCACAATCTTTGCAGTGACTTCCTGGCCGGTCTTCAAAACGTCGCTGGGCTTATCCACATGCTCTCTCGCAATCTGGGAGACATGTAAGAGCGCGTCGATGCCGGGCTCCAACTCAATGAACGCGCCGAAGTCCGTCATACGGGCAACCTTACCGGTTACGGTATTGCCCACCGCGTACTTGTCGGAAGCATCCTTCCACGGATTCTCATCGTCAAACTTGCGGGACAGGGCAATCTTAGATCCGTCGATGCCCTTGATCATGACGCGTACGGAATCACCGACCTTGAAGGTTTTCTTGGGATTCTCGACACGGCCCCAGCTCATCTCGGAGATGTGCAACAGACCGTCCGCACCGCCCAAATCGATAAACGCGCCAAAGTCGGTCACGTTCTTGACGATGCCTTCCATCACGTCGCCTTCCTTGATGGTCTCGAAGAGCTTCTTCGCCTTCTCTTCCTTTTCCTCCGCAATCAACATGCGGCGGTTGCCGATGTAGCGGCGGCGCTTGGGGTTGTACTCCGTGACCACGAACTGGATCTCCTGATCCTGGTACTTCGTTAAGTCCTTCTCGTACGTGTCACTGACAAGGCTTGCCGGAATGAATATTCTTACCTCATCCACCAGCACGCAGAGCCCGCCGTCAAGGACCTGCACGACCTTCGCCGTGAGCACTTCCTTGTTGTTGAACGCTTCCTCAATGCGCTTGTTGCCTCTGTCAAGTGCGAGGCGCTTATACGAAAGGATGACCTGGCCGTCAGCATCGTTGGTCTTTAAGACCTTGACATCCATCTTGTCGCCGACGTTGATGACTGTTGTCAGGTCAACGTTTGTTTCATTGCTGTATTCGTTTCTGGACAGAATACCGTCCGCCTTATAGCCGATATTTAATATCGCCTCATCCGGCTTCACGTCAATGACGGTGCCTTCGACT
>JAFSRL010000256.1 GCA_017446125.1 Lachnospiraceae bacterium | reverse complement strand
GATTATATTGTATTCAGCGGCGCTCGTCAATGATGATTGTTATTGACATGCTTATTGTGTTGCCACCCTTTAGTCATTCACCACCGGCAGGCCCTTATTGCGGAAGAAGGTGTCCGCGTATGAGCCTTTACTGCAGTGAATCGTGAGGACGGTTTCGTAGCCGCTGCGGATGGAATACAGCTCCGTGCGCAGGATTCCTTCGTCGATTTCAACGATGCTGTCCGGCAGATAGAGGTCTACTGTCATTTCCTCCACGTCGTACGGAACGGTGATCGAATCCATGCAATCAGGAAGGTAGGTTACGCCGTCCGGAATATGGATTTCCATTGTCGTGCGCACCTCGTTGATTGCGCTTGGAGCAATCTCCGTTACGCTCTCCTCGATTGAGACGTTCTGTGCGCTTGAGGGAACCGCGTATAATACGGTTTTATCCTTGCTGTAGACAACGCCGTTGACGGAGCAGTAGTGCTCGTTATTCTCATCGACATTAATCTCTTCCAGACCGCCCACGCCGATGGCAAAGTTGTTTGTGTCATAAAGGCTGTGTACGATTCCCTCCTTCAAGGACGCAGGCAGGTAGAGTCTTCGCAGGTCGCGGTTGCTGATGCCGTAATCCTCAATCTTCTCCACGCCCTCCGGAACATGGTATTCCTCGTTCGTGAGCATGGCGGGGTAACGCAGAAGCACGGTCATGTCTTTGTTGAAGATGACATTGTCTTTTGCGGCATAGTATTCGTTGTCCTCCGAAATCTCAACCTCCGAATAATTCGAGTAGGATGAGCCTTCCCAGTTCATGAGTCCTGCGCCGATTGTCACCTTATCTCCCGGCTGTGCGAGACCGTGCCATACCAGCACGCCGTCCGGAATGACGAGCTCCTTGATTTCATAGCAGCCATCCAGCGCGTCCTTTCCGATTGTGACAATGCCCTTCGGAATCTCATAGGTTCCTGCGGTCGCATTGGGTACCAGAATCAGGTAGTCCTTTGCTTTGTTGGTTAAGGCACCGTCCACCGATGCGTAAATCTCATTCTGCTTTACGACATGGATGGAGGTGAGATTTCTTCCGCCAAATGCATCCGCTCCGATTTCGCGGACATTCGGTCCCACCGTCATTTCCACGGCAGGAAGATTCGTGTCCATTGACATCATTGCAAAGAATGCGCCGGCACCGATCCGTTCCAGGTTCGACGGGAAGGTGAAGGGATCCTCTAACTTGCTGCACTCGTAGAATGCGAAATCACCGATTTCCACAAGGCTGTCCGGATAGGAAATGTTCTTCAGCCGCTTATAGCCCATAAACGCGTAATCGCCGATGCGTTCCACGCCATCCGGAATCTCAAACGATTCCGCTTCCCTGTCAAAGAAGGTGTGCAGTGTTTTTTTGTTGTCCGTATAGATGACGCCGTCCTCAACCGTATACCGGTCATTGCCCGCAATGGTGATACCGGACAACTGCTCCATGCTTGAGAATGCGCCCTCTTCCAGTACGTTGATGGAGGCCGGGATGTGTAATTCCGCGATGGCGGAATATGCAAAGGCATCCACCCCAATCTGTTTCACGCCCTCCGGCAACTCAAGTGTTTCAAGGGCATCGCAATGATAGAATGCCATTGTGCCGATGTCCTCGAGCCCGTCCGGAAGCTGCACGTCCTTTAGCGCCACGCACTGGCGGAATGCGCCGTTTTCGATTCTTGTAACGGTATCCGGCATGCTGACGCTCTCTAACGTGCTTGCGTCATTAAAGGCATAGGCATCAATCTTTGTCACCGGAACGCCGTTCACCTTTTCCGGAATTGTGATCTGTGTGTCTGTTCCGCTGTATTCCCATACGGTCGCATGGTCGCTGTATACATAGTAGTCAAGCGTTCCGTTTGCGGTCTGTTCGCTCACAAGCTCCGGCTGCTTGCCGTCATTCAATTCCATCAGTTCGGATGCGTAGCGGTTTCCGTTCTCATCGCGCACCACCACCTGCACAACCTTGCGGCCCGGAATCTCTGTCAGCTCCGCAAGCTCGTAATGGAAGGTGCGGTCCAGCTTCAGGAAGGTGTGCGATACGGTGTGGTCGCTTTCCCAAAGATTAAACGCCTTCATCCTGCCGTTTTCGTCGCGCTCCGCAATGTAATTAAAGCTCATCGTGGAGATGTAGTCCCAGCTTCCCACGTCCACATCCGCTTTGCCGCTGTGTGAGACGGCGCCGCCCTGGTAGGTGTCTTCTCCGGAGGCTTCCACGGAAAGCAGCGTCACCTCGTTGGAGTTCTTGTCCTTGGCATAGGTGACATGATAGGTCTGGGAGTCTCCCCAAATCTGGAAGATAAAGGAGTTGTTTAATTGCGTGGTCAGTGCCTGGTAGATGATGCGGTCTTCTTCCTCATTGATCTGGACCGTGGGCCAGACGGTTCTGTCGTCAACGTCCGTCACCGCCGCAAACAGCTTTTGGTCATGGCTGATGTGAATCACGCCATCCTCGTCCGGTGTGCAGGTGACACCCGCCAACAGCGGCGTGTACATCCCCTCGTCCGTTTCCATCAAAATGGAATAGGTGATTGCCGCCGCATTCTCCACCTGCTCCGGTGTCAACTGCAGGATAATCTCGTCATCGGTGACCGTGCCGGTGTCCATGTCGTCGTAGACAGGGTTTTCGGCGACCGCCGGTTCGGATGTTTGCGTGTCTGTATCCGTCCCGGTCCACTTGCTGACGTAAGCGCGCATGTAGTTGAGGTACCCGTTCGAGCCCTCGATGTCGCTGTACAAATCCAGACCGTAGAAGGAGAATAGCTCCGTGTTGTTATAGGGGTAGTAGAGGGAAACGCCGCTCGCGCCGCGCACGTTGGTTACCTGTTGGACGACGAGGGCGTCCACCGTTTGCCGAAGCGCCTTCGCCTTCTCCGGATAGGTTTGCGCCATCACGTCCGCGAGGTCGCCCAAGTCGACCAGGTCAAGGCTGTTGCCCCTGCCGCCGGTTGCCGCGATGCCGTAGCTCTTCATCTGTTCGCGGTACTTCGCGAGCTTGCGGTAGTCGCCGGCGCTTAAGTCCTGCGCCATGTCGTCGAAGAGCGCGTCCATTGCCGCCTGCGTGTCGCCAATCTTGGTCAGGTCCATGCAGGAGAGCGTGACGTCCGGATTGAAGAAGAGTGTGCGGTGCTCGCGGAAGTAGTCGCGATAGGTCGTTAGGATCGCGTCCGCGATTTCCTCCGTGTCAGAGGTGTCGTTGAATTCCTTCAGGAAGGCGTAGTCCCAGCCGGCGCCGGACTCCGTTTCCTGCGAGGCGATGAGGTAGTCCGTGTAGTTGCTCAAAAGCCCCGCCATTTCGACCGATGCCATGAGGCAGGCGTCAAACCCGATCCAGTCCAGGCGCGCTTCCTCCTTGAACGCGCTCGCGTCAAGGGCCGCCTTCAACTCCCTTAACTCCACGATGTCCTGAAAGACCTCGTCGTAGCAGAAGCCCTGGATGGGGCCGGAGCCGTGGTCCCAGAAGATTAAGCTGTAGTGCTTAGCGGGATAGGCGGCGTGTGAGAAGTTCAAGAAGTCGACGAGTGTCTGAGCTTCTCCCATGTTTTGCAGTTTTTCTGTCTGTGCGTCGAAGGTGAGCTTGCCGCTGTCATCCAAGCGGATGATGGTGTTGCGGTCTGAGGGAATGTCGAACCACCAGCCCCTTGTGCCGCCGGTGCAGATCACGACGTTCGTGTTCTTTCCGTCAACGCCGCTTTCCACGATTTCGTATAAATCGCGCGACGCCGCCTGGTGGTCGCTCTCCAAGTTCGAGCCCACCATGTAGATCATGACCGTGTTGTCTTTTCCCTCTAACGGACCCGCATCCTTCATGAACGAGAAGGCGTTGTCCGATAAGTCGATTTCGATTTCTTCCTGCGTCTGTTCGCCGAAAGCCGCCTCAAAATCCGACTCCGCCTTGGTTACGTTTTGCGCTTCGTCCCCTCTTGTACCGCAGGCGCTTAATGTGGTTGTGACACACGCGCATGCAAGAATCATCGCCAGCAATTTCTTTTTCATATACTTCTCCTTCACAGACAGATGGTTGCTCTTACACGTAATAAACCGTAAATAAACGGAGGGCGTCTCAAAAAACCCTCCGTTTTTTAAATTTGTCTGTTATTTCAGTTTTTCAAGCGTTGTTTCCTGCTCCTCATTCGTGCGCTGCAGCGGGGTCCAGGGAACAAGGTGCCCGTCGCCCTCCCTGCGCGGGATGACGTGCAGGTGGTAGTGCATGACGGTCTGACCTGCTGCGGCACCGTTGTTTTGCAAAATGTTGACGCCATCGCAGTGCAGGCGCTCTTTTTGCAGGGTCGCGATGTTCTTTGCGATCTTCATGACGTTTTCCGCGACCGCGTCCGGTATGGCAAAGAGATTTTCGTAGTGTTCCTTGGGGATGATTAAGGTGTGCCCCTCGTTCGCCGGTGCCGCATCGAGAATCGCGCGGAAGGTGTCATCCTCGTATACCGTGTACGCGGGAATCTCCCCGTTTGCAATCTTGCAGAAAATACAGTTGTTGTCAATCATAGCCATTCCTCCTTATCCGCACCGGTTAAGCGCTTGCTTGTAAATATCACCGCGAGCCACAGCCCGCCAATCAGTCCGCCGATATGTGCCGCGTTGTTGACGCCGTCAGAAATCAGTCCCGCATAAACAGAAAACGCAATCATGAACAATACGCGGATGCCCAGCGCGGTTCCCTTCCGTAAAAGGCGTCTGTTGGAAAACGCGATGACAAGCGTTGCGCCCATCGCCCCGAACACCGCGCCCGAAGCGCCAATCGAAAGCCGCACCTCGTCCGTGCTCCACTCCATGAGCAAAGAGACGATATTTCCGACGACGCCGCTTAAGATATACAGAATAAACCAACGGGCATGACCGATATAGGATTCCACGGCGGTCCCCAAGCAAAAGAGCACGACCATGTTTCTGATCAGGTGTCCGGTGTCCGCATGCAGAAACATACTGGTCACGAGGCGGTAATACTCATGCCCCTCGATGACCTTCAATGTTTCAAGCGCGCCGTAGCGCATGACCAGCGCCTCGTCCTCTCTCGAGAAAAAGAACGCGGCAACATTCATGATAACAAATAACAGCGTGACAAAGGGTTTCACGGGAAGACCACATCCATACCGCGCAGCACCTTAAAGTCGCCCTTCGCTTTTAAGTCGCCCTTCATGAAGGCGCCCTGGAAGGTGGTGCGTCCTGCGGTAATCTCCTCTAAGATATCCGCCGTTAAGGTAACGGTCATATCCGCGTCCGTAACCGCGCCCAGGGAGCACTTGCAGTCCACCGCGTTGACCTCCAAAACGATGGGTTGTTTCCCCGGCGGTTCCGTGATTTCAATCATGTACTTTGCGTGAATGTCCGGCGAAGCATGGAACTTCTTTGACAAGCGTTCCATGATGTCCTCGCTCGGTGCCGTAATGATGGAGGCATCCATCTTTGTGCGGAATTTCTCCGTTAAATCCTTGATGTCCTTCTTTTGTGTCTCCACGTATTTATCATCGCTGACGTAACGGGAGAGCTGCTCCGTCTCCTGCGGTGTCAGGTCGGAGGATTTCATGATGGAAACCTTCTGACGGACCGCCTGATTACTGGACGGCATGGCGGGAATCTTCTGGTTGATGGTGCGGTATAAGTTTTCCGCCCGCTTTTCGATGAGACCGATCAATCCCTTGTCGTGCTCCAATTTCGCGGTCTCCGGAATATAGCCGCACAGCCCGTCCGCGGGAAGACCGCCCAACAGCTCCCACGCGTTCATCAAATCCATCATGCCCTGACGCTCGCCGTGTGTCGTGCTCATCACGACCGGCAGCATGTACAGGGTCTTGATCTTATCCTTGTCGCCGTAGAGCCAGAAGGCATCCAGAAGCTGCTGCAAATTTCCGCCCAGACCGAACCACTCGATCGTGGTTGCTAAAATCACACCGTCCGCGTCCTTTAAGGTCGCCGTCAGGGACGGGATTTCTCCCTTCTTTTCGAAGAGGTTGAACTGCTCCGTCTTGACATTCAGTTCCTTGAAAACCGCCGTCATGCGGTTTAAGACATACAACGACGGGTCATCGATGACACCGCGTCCGCCGTAATAAATGTTGACTTTCATCTTTTCCCCTTTGGTACTTTCTTCCGGTTTCTTCTAATAATATACAATCATTTCGGGGCGGGCGCAATGCTGCACTTTACACAAATTCAAATTCTGTCCGGCCAATCCGGATTTCGTCTCCCGGCAACAGCGCCACCTCCTCCCCGGCGCTCACACGCATGCCGTTCCGGAAGGTTCCGTTCGTGGAATTCAAGTCCTTCATGTAGACGCGCTCCCCCTCTTCCTTTTGGAAAAAGCGCACATGCAGCCGGCTCACGCCATCCTTTTTGAGCAGAAAATCCGCCACCCCCGGAAGCTTGCCCACCGTGACGGGCAGCTTCGACAAATCAATCTTGATGAGGCGCTCTTCGCCCAAGCTGTAGAGCTTGTGTCGTGAAGGAAACTGCTCCTGCGTCAAAAGGACCGTGTCGTTCTCCTCGTTCAGCACTTCCGCAGGTTCTGTTGCTGTCTGTGCAAAGGGGTGCGGTCTGTGCGATTCGTACCTGTCTTTCTTTTCAAAGAATAAATCGTCCTCCAACGAGAGGCTCTCCAGGTCGCCCAAATCCGGTTCGTCTTCTTCGTCCCATATTTCCTCCTGCGGCGGTAGCGCCTTTTCCTTCCCTTTCTTGAAAACAGAAAGCTTCCTCCCCGCGCGTGCGGAAAAGAAGGCGGCTACCGCCATCAAAAGGGATATTACCGCGACCGCACCGGAGAGGACCTGCTCCTGCAGTGTCAATTCATAGTGAATCCGCAGGTAGACGTTTGCGGCAAAGGTAAGTACAAAGAGCGCTGCCATGACCTTGAACGCAATCCCTTTCTTTGCTTCCGGCTCCTCGTCGTCCTTTGTGCCGTACTGCACCATCTGCGGCGTGAAATCGACCTCGTCTTCCAGGGTTTCCGACCATTCCCATACACTTTCAAGCCCCGCATCCATCGTTGTTGCCGCGGTGCTTACATTGCATTTTTGAGGTTCCGGCTCCACGTCTTCCGGCAGAATTTTGTCCAAAATCTCATACAGGCTGCTGTTTCCCATTCTCGCAAGCGCCTGTCCCTCCTGCAGCAGGGAAAAGCTCTCGTCTTCTCTTGCAGCATGTGCCATGAGCCACGACATAAGGGTGGTTGTCTCACCGCTTTTGTCGTGTCCCGCGCTGAAGCAAAACCGGTATTGTTCACCGTTTAAGTCCGTGAAGATACAATCCGGCTGCAAAATCAGTCCGTCCGGATCCAGAAGAAAGCCTTCCATCTCCCGAACAGCGCTTTGCAAGTCCGTGAATAGTCGTCGAATTTCTGTTCCATCCATTTTCTTTGACGTAAACCGATTTTCCAGACTGATCATTCCTCCGGTTTCGTAGTACAGGTACTGCTCCGCGTCGAGCACCCTGGTATGGCTGCGCAAAAAATACTTCATCCGGTTCGCGTTGACCATCCTGTTTTGAAAGTCATTTTGTTTCGTAGCGGTCGTTTTTATTACCATGTAGTTGCGTCCGCCATCCCGATAATACTTGATATTCATCAAAAACTCCTTGTTATGAATGCCTGATTGTGGCAGTTATTTTATTGTCCGTTAACGTGATTCAATGCTATTTTCCCGAGATCGACGAGCCGGTCAATGCGACGGATATGGGCTCCGCGGTGAATAACGTCCGCTTTTGAATTTGATCTCACGCCCCAGTCGCTTGCCGGCATCAGGAAATGCCATTGCATGGCGGCGTGATCCGCCTCCGTTTCCGCGTGGCATTTAACGAAACGGTCGTTATCCTGCACGTCGATCTCCGGTTCCCGGCTTCCGATGTAGCGGTTTCCGAACTGGTTCGCCGCATTTGCCCGGATATAGGTGTTTGCATCCACCTCCTGCTGCCTGCCGAGTACCGATGCGCGAAAGCCCAACAGATACAGGTCCTGTGTCAGTATGGCTTTCTGATAAGTGTTGTAGGACAGGTGGATGAGGAGCACAATGATACACAATGCCATGGGGACCACCAGGGAGGCTTCCAGCGTAAAGTACCCTGCCCGCCACTGACTACGTCCCTGCTTTTTGTTGTAGTCTTCGCTGTGACAACGGTCCCCGACGTTTGTTTCTACCTTATTTTTGTCAAGATACAAGCTGCGTCACCCCCATTCCGAGCGTTAAGAGAGGAACGAAGGGCAGCGTGCTTTTACGGGAGCCCTTTCGCGACACGATTAAGGCAATGCCCGCCATGGCGCCGAATAATAGTGCAAAGAAGATGCCGCTTACCATTTGTGCCACGCCAAATACCGGTCCGAGACAGGCCGCAAAGATCCCGTCTCCCATGCCGAAGCTGCCCCGAAACAGCACCGCGAACAGAATCAGAACGACGCCTGGCAGCACGGAAAGCGCCATTTCGCTTGCCGCAACCTCCTTCCATTGCAGGATGCATGCCGTGACAGAGAGCGCGGCTGCACCCGCCATCATCCAACCCGCGATTTCCCGCTTTTTGATGTCCAGAACCGAGGCCGCCAAAAGCAGGGCAAAGGCAGCCACATGGATTCCCGTCTGTACTTGCATTACTACCTCCTAAAAATGAACTGTTTGCACTTATGTGTTGTGTTTCATGCCGCATTTGCTGCAGGGAGCGCGGCTTCCCGCCTCAGAGATGGGTATCTCCATGACGGTGCGCTTTAAGCCGGAGCAGGAAAGAGAATTGTGGTAGCGGTTCCCGTAGTCCGTGACGTATACGGTACTGCCTTCCTTCGGACTACCGCCGCAGCGCTCACAGGCATGGTACTTCGCGCCGCCCTCGTTGCGGTCACTAAGCGCCTGCGTGTAGGTCGTGGCACGAATCGAAAGGTCCAGGTGGGTGCACCCCCGGCTTCTGTGATAAACCGTGCCGGTTTCCGTGATGTAGACGATTTCTTCCTTCTTGTCCTTCTTCTTTTTCTGGACAAAGCCGCCCTCATAGCCCACCCATGCGTGCCCGAAATAGCGATTCTCCATACGGAACGGGAAAAACCGGATCCAACCGAACAAAGGGCGGACCTGATAAGAGCATACAAGGTCAATTCGTTCACTCTCTCCGGAAATATCCGAGGCGAGAAAGCTTAACCCGCTGCTTCCGTTTACAACGGGGGAGCGATCCAGGTAATCCGCACCCAGATAGTCCACAATCGCGGACTGCGCGTACATCACGGAACCGGCATCCAGAAGTGTGTTGAGTACGGGATTGCCGTGCTGCGCCTGATCCTCCCCTGTTGCCTCCGGATCCAGGCTCGTTGCAACACCGGCGATTACATCTTCCGCATAGACTGCTTCGAACCTGTGTATGGCAATCCGGTTGCCCACCTGGTGCATCGCGGCGGTCAAATCGCACTGCATCCGCAGGATGTCGAAGGCGGTCAGGACGTTCAAAAAGAAGAACAGGAAGAAGGGGACCGCCATCGACGCCTCCACGGTCATCGATCCTTTTCGTAACGATTGATTTTTTGAAAGTACTGTTTTTACAGTGTTTGCAGCGCCTCTTATTGATAACATCTGTGTTCCTATCCTTCCTGTTTTCCGGTCAATACATCTCATAACCGGCGGTCCTTGTCGCATACGCACCCACGCCGAACTTCGATCTGGTCTTCAGATAGACCGTGAAACAGTCAAGGCAATGGTCGAGACAAAAGAGTGATGTCCCTTCCGCCTTGCGCACATCCATCTCCATCAGGTTCGCGAGCCGGGGAATCGTGACATCCCGACCCTTCATAAAGACCATGATCTTTAAATAGTCCACGTAGGCAAGTCCGTGCCCGCTGCCCTTGGTAACATCCAGATGACTCTTGTAGCTCGCCAGATTTTCAATGGAAAGGTGCCAGCTCTCATCCGTTTTGATCAAAGGAACCTTCTCGCCCTTGTAAAGTGCGCGAATATCCACCATGCTTTCCGCAAAGGACCAGGCAAGAATAATCGAATACTTTACCACGGGTTGCAGCCATGGCAGCAAGGTCAGTGCCGCGACGCTTGCCGCAAGCGCTTCCACCTGTGCCATTTTGGCGGGACTCGACAGGATGTGTGCCAGATTCGAGGCTTCCCGCCACAACAAAAGCTGGTAGGCAACCGCCTCTAAGTTGTCGTGGTCGTTCGCTTTGCCGGCAATCAGGTACTCCAGTTGGTATTTCAGGGCACTCTTATCATAGGTTCTGCCGAAATAACCGCATTTCTCCGCCATGTACAGGTTGATGAGCAAGGGATCCATCGCGTTCATTTCGCAGGACTCATCCAGTCCGGTTCCCTTAGCAAGTGTTCGCGCAGAGGCGTAGGCACTCAAATCCACCGTGGCGGTCGATACCTCCTTTCCGTCCGGCATCAACAGGTCGACCAGACCGTAGCGGCTGTCGTTCCAGACCTGATCCGCAGGGTTGTCAAGCTCCACCACTTCTTCCTCGCCATCCTCGTTTTTGATTGTAAGGTTCTCCACATTTGACAGTTCTTCCTTTGTTTTTGCAATCTCATCCTCCACATTTGTGTTTCCGATGCCTGCGTTTTCAAATGTGGCAAGGTGACCGGACAGCTCCGAAAGCAGGTTTTCAACCGGTTCCGCCTTCATATATTCCAGAATCTGCCGCTGCAGGACGGAATAACCGCCGTCCGTTGCCACCGAATACTCCGTAATCAAAACCTCTTCCGCCTCTAAGGCCGTCATGGACCTTGGCTGAAAAGCTGCCGTGCGCAAGGGGGAGGATAGGTTTCCCTCCGCGTAATAGCGCAGCCGCTCCTGCACGTTGTCGACCGATGGCGTAAACTCCCGGTACGAGGAATCGACTAACAGCAAATCGAATTGCTCGAACAGCGCCTTGTTGAATTCCGAAAGCACCGCGTTTGCCGCGATATCCGCCACGCACTCCGTCTCCATACAGACCGCCCCGACCCTGGCGCCGTGTAGCAGCGCCAGGACAAGGGAGAGGAGTATGGTCAGGGTCAGGGATAAATAAACCGTCATGTATCCCTTCTTCATAACATCACCCCGTTACAACATTCTTCTTGTCTGTGATGGTCTTAAAGACATCCTCCACCAGACCGGAAATCTGTTCCTTGAACACGATGACAAGGCCGATCAACACGACGATGATCAAAATGACCTCCACGGTACCCATCCCGTCATCCTGTGAAAACTTTGCCCTCAAGCGTTCCAGATAATACCTTCCCTGTCGGAATAAAAACTCCATGCTTTACCTCCTTTTTGTGTCTTGTTTTGTTGGTTACTATCTAAATCAGCGCTGATTATGATCCGTTAAAAAGCCGTATAGGCGGGAATCATGATGATGATCATGACGATTCCCAAAAGTAACATCATGGGCATCAAGAGCTTCGTGCCCGCCTCCTCGCCGCGCTTTCTCGCGCGATCGATGCGTTCGGAAAACGCCTTCTTTGATTCCTCCTCCAAGAGCCGCAGCAGGTCGTTGCTTCCCTTCCTGACGTTTTGCACAAGCAATGTGGTTAAGCGGGTATACTCCCTGGTGCCGGTGCGAAGGCCGAACTGTTCATACGCACCCGTTTCCGCGACACCGCTTTCGACGGCGTAGGTAAACCGTAAGAGCTCCTCGCCCAGAAACTGCAGCTCGCCGTTCTTTTGAAACCGCTTCGCGTAATTGAGCGCGAGCTTCTTCATGATGCTGCGCAGTGTCATTCCGGCGCCCAAATACAGCACCAGTTGGGAAACAAACTGCGGGTATCCGTTTAACAGCTCGTTGTTGCGCGCATCCATCTGCCGCTGCACCTCCTTGTCCTTCGCGACAAAGACGATGAAGGACGCGATGAGCACCAGAAGAAATATGAGCGGAGAGGAATCCTTCACCATCTCCTTCCACTGTAAGTCTTTGTTGTCAAAGGTCCCCGGCAGCACAATGTGCGCTTCCTCAATGGTTGCCGCGTCCGCGTTCGCAAGCAGGGTTTGCATCTGTTCCTCCCGCAACTGTTCCCGATCGGGAACCGGCGCCCTGACATGCACGTGAAGCACCTGTTCGTATGTCAGGTCGTGGTACGCGTATTGCGCCGTCAGCATCACAACCTCGCCTGCCGCGGGAATCCCCTCAAGGTTTAAGCGTCCGTCTGAGCGGATTCTGGTGTAGTCTCCGGATTTCCATGTAATCGTAAACGGATAGCCCGCAAGCTGTGTGACGAGCTTTAGGTCCGTCGTCACCTGCTCCTGCGAAGCGTTGCCGTTTAAGATTTCTTCCGGCAGGATGGCGGAGGCCTCCGAAAACAAACGGTCCGTTTCCTCCTTTGTGTAGCGCCGGTTGGAAACACGCACGTCGTAGGTGCCCAGCACCTCGCCCTCCTTTGTGTGCGCAATCAGTTGCACGTCCTTTGCCTCCTCTTCGTACGAGGCGCGCTGCATGATGCCTTCCTCTGAAACCGCGGGGTTTTGCCTTGCGGAGACATACAGTGCCATCCCCAGAACGGAGCCCGCGCACAAGAGCATCAAAAGGTCGGAGAGCTTTTTGACAAAGTACACTTCCCCTAAGTCCGCGCATTTCTTCCGCGGCTGCAAGAGCGTTAAGGAGCGCTCCACACCCGAGAGCGAGGTCTGTATATGCTTTGCAAAAAACTTCCGGTATAAGAACAGCGCGTTTCTGCAGAAAATCCTTCCGATACCCGTCACCTCGTAGTGTTCCGGTACCTTCGTTTTCCCCGAAAAAAGGGTACAAAGTCCCAGGGCGGCGGGGATGGCCGCATAAACAACGATCAACATGATGTTCCTCCTTTACGGATGATCAGATTCTGATGTCGATAATCTTCTCCAACATCAGATATGCAATCAGGTATAAGATCAGGCACCCGCTCATCATCAGAATCCCGAAGGGATTATGGTAGAGGGGGTCAAAGAACCCTCTTGATGTGATGCCCACATAAAAGACAATGAAAAACGGTACAACCTCCATGATTTTTGCTTCCATTTTCTTTGCGCTCAAGAGCACATCGATTTCCTTCTCCACGTCGAGCCTTGCGCCAATCACTATCGCCGTGCGCATTAAAATCTGTGTCATGTTGCCGCCGCTTCGTTTCGCAACCTGAAACACCTCCGCAAATTCCCGGATGTCCTCGTTATGGCTCCGGTTCGCAAAGTCGTTTAACAGGGTTTCCAGCACGACGTTGTTTCCCAGTCCCGCACTGATGCGGTGCAGCTCCGTGACGATAAGGCTTCCCTTTCCGTACAAAAGACGCATGTCCTCCTCCGCCGCAAGAAAGGCATTCTCCACGGCGTAGCCTGCACGCATGGCGGTGGCAACCGCCATCACGGCATCCTTGAACTGCTGTCCCAAAATTGCCGCGTTCCGGCGGTTTTTCTTCCGCTTTTCCATCACGTAATACGGCAGAAGGATGGGGGAAAGGATGACGCACGCAATCACCGAGCGGTAAAAGAAGTAGCCAAACAGGATTACCACGCCCACGCCCTTTGCAAAAATCGTCCAGTCCGCGGGCGAGGGCTTCACCTCATGCAGCCGGTAGCGTAAGACCGCTTGCGCGAAGCTTTGTCTGATTTTCAAGATCATGCTCCCTCCTCCATTCTCCCGTGATGCGTCCGTTCTCCTCTCCGGTTTCCGCAAACGCAAACAGCGTCTTCATCCGGATGGTTCCGTTGTCCGTAAGCTGCTTTTCCACTTCGCAAATCTCCAAAAGCTTTCTCGTTCTGTCCCTGAGCCTTCCCAGATAGACGACGATGTCAATCGCGCTTGCAATCTGTGCGCGGATTGCGGCGAGCGGCAGCTCCATTCCCATCAGAATCATCGTCTCCAGCCGCGAGAGCATGTCGTACGCGCTGTTGCTGTGACCCGTGCTCATACTTCCGTCGTGACCGGTATTCATGCATTGCACCATATCGATAGCCTCCGCGCCGCGCACCTCACCCACAACGATGCGGTCGGGACGCATTCTGAGCGAGGATTTGATCAGGTCGCGAATCGTGATTTCCTTACACCCTTCCACGTTTGCGTTGCGCGCCTCCAGGCGTACCAGGTTCGGGATGTGTTTAATTTGAAGCTCCGCGTTGTCCTCAATCGTGATGATGCGTTCCTCCTGCGGGATGTGGTCTGAAAGCGCATTCAAAAAGGTCGTCTTGCCGCTGCCCGTGCCGCCCGCGATGAAGATGTTGTAGCCTGCCTTGACGAGAACGGACAAATAGTCCGCCAGGTATCCGGGCAGGGAGCCGAAGGCGATCAGATCCTCCATCCGGATTGCCTCCTTCGGAAACTTTCTGATGGTGACGGTGGCGCCGTCCAGACTCACGGGCGGCAACACAATATTGATTCTGGAACCGTCCATGAGGCGGGCATCCACGATGGGGCTTGCCTCGTTCACGACGCGGTTGCAGGCGCCAACCATCTGCTGGATGACGTCCTCCAGGCGCTCCTTCGTTTCAAACTGTGCCGCGTAACGGTGAATCCTGCCCTCCTTTTCAATGAAGATGCGGTCCTTGCCGTTGACCATAATCTCCGTGATGTCAGGGTCGTCAATCAGTTCCTGCAGGACATCGAGCTTGCGGATGGCGTGAAACAGCTCCGTCCGGATCCGTTTCTTCATGGAAAGGTCCACCGGCTTATCCCTTGTGGCGATGAGCACTTCCTCGTCGATGCGCTCAAACATTTCCTCGTCCGGCACCTCTCTTGAAAAGTCCATCGCGCCCATTAGCTGCGCCTTGATGCTTTTCTTCAGTTCGTTTTCCTCAAAACCCGTCCTCATGCGATGACCTCCTGAAAGGCGGGTTTTACCGGTACCCTGTACGTGCTTTGCTTATACGCCTTGATGACATGCTTTGCAAAATACGAGTGCTGCAATCCGTTGATGTCCGTGGGCAGGTTGGAAAAATGCGGCAGCCGAAAGCGTATCGTTCTGTACCAGACTTCCTCTAAGCCGCTGGCAAAGAGCATCTCGCGGTAGAGCCCGAGGCGGTGCGCAGCCGGTGCTTCTTTTCCGCATATCGTAAAGAGCCTGTCGCACATCGATAAAAGCTCCGGAAAGGCCGTAAGGTTTTCGTGCAGGTCTAAGATGACGTATGCGTATTCCGTTGTGCGCGCAATCCACTCAAATACCTTCTGCCAGGTTTCTCCGGAAATGTCGCGCAGCGTCAGAAAGTTCTTCGCGGGCGGGATGGTGTCCATACCCGCAAGATTGACCTTGACCTTCTCGATATAAAGCGGCGTCTTCGCGGGATAACATTCAAAGTAGTACATGAAGTCCGTGATGTCGTGCTCCGCCTCCAGCTCCCGCACATCCTTTAAGGACGGGTAGGGCTCGAGCGTTAAGTACAACACCTTTGACCGCTTCGAGAGATACTTGCCCAGGGTGGCCGCGAACGAGGACTGCAGGCATCTGGTCAAAGGAGAGTAAACACCCAGAATCTGAAGTCCTCCCTGCGGCGCTTTGTCCCCCACGCGAATCACCTCGGAGCAGCTTAGGCAGTGATCCAAAATCGCGTTGACAACACGTTCGGAAGAAGAGAACTTGTTCAGGCGCGTGACCTTTCCCGTTCCGTGCTCCTCCTCACACGAAACCGCCTCCTGCGCATTCGGGTCCTCCAGCACAATCACGTCCGAAAACATTTCCTGTTCCGTGCCGCAAAGCGCCGGATACAATTCGCCGGAGATAACGACAATCAACGGCTCCGCCTGCATCCGGAACACCAAAAGCTGTTCCGGGGAAGTGAATTCGCAGATATCAAACGAGACATTCAAATGCTCCTGCAGGTAGCTGCTCAAGCGGTGCAGGTAACGCGCATCCGCATCCACCAGCGCTAAGATGCGCCGCCTGCGTTCAAGCAGGCCCGGACTCGAAGAGCTCTTTCTTTTGCCGAAGTATTCTTTTTCCGCCTTCCGTTTCGCGGTCTGTTTTGTTTCGGATGCCACCCCCATTGCGACATCCAGCTCACCTTCTTCCATCAGTTGATCCATGGCAAAAAGATCCTGACGCAAGGTAACACTCATCAACATAGACGTTCCCCTTTCGTTATTTTGTCGGGTTATGTATCATGTGGGTAAAAAGAATCGAAATGCCCTGACCCAAGGCTTGAGACTGATTATACATGGTTTTCGCGCCTTGTAAAGAGCTTTTTTCAAAGTTTTTTGATTTTGTAAAAATCGCACAATGTGCCGGAAAAAAGTTTTCAGAAAACAATCCCGCAGCGCAAATAACACAAGGAAAAAGAGACGTCAATACTGCCCGTCTCTATCCCGTTCGTTTTCTTATATTAATTCGCGGACATGCGTGTTTCTATGTCCCGTCATTTCCCGAAATTGTCTGCACAGTTTTGTTTTATGCCGTGAAGCCGCGGCTTGCGCCGCTTAACGCGACCGATTCGTTCAGGGAATCCCTGCCGTAGGTAAGACCCGCAAACACCATCTCGGTGTCCCGCATCTGCGCGGGCGTGTGATCCTTTTGCTCCAGCTCCAGATACGCCTCATGCAGCCGGCGCATCATGTGTGACACATATTCCACCGGAACAACAGAGTGTCTCGTAATCGCCATGATGAGCTCGCGTTTTGCAAACAGATACAACTGTAAGAACTGCTGCGCGAGATCGTACTCCAAGTGCAGGGAACGGATCAGTTCGTTGATCACTTCCTGCGCGCGGTTTACTTCGATGTCGAAGTCCGCCATGTTGTCCGTTTCAAACGCGTCGCACGCGGCATCCAAGTACTCCATTGCCATCTCGTAAAGAATGGTGATGATCTGTGTTTTGTTTGCCTGTGCGATTCTGCGTGTAAATGCCCGTTTCTTTTCTAATGTCATGTCTTACTCCTTATTACTGCAACAACTGTAACACCTGCGACGGACGCTCATTGGCCTGCGCAAGCATCGAGGTGCCCGCCTGCGAAAGAACCTGCTGTGTGGTGTAGGTTGTCATCTCGTCCGCCATGTCGACATCCATGATGCGCGAGTATGCCGACGTCATGTTTTCGTGTGTCACCGCGATGTTGGAGACCGTGTGCTCCAGGCGGTTCTGGTACGCACCCAGGTTCGCGCGGATATTGTTGATGTATGCGAGTGCGCCGTTCAAAGCCCTGATTGCGTCGTCCGCGCCAATCTGCGGTGTTCTGGGGTATTCCTGTTTTGTAACGGGATCGATTTCGACGTTCGCCTTTGCGCGCAACTGCTCCATCTGGCGGGTCCAGAATTGTTCGTCCGCAACATATCCCGCAAGACGGGCTTCCTCAATATTCTTTTCGATCCGTTCTTTTTCCTCGTAGTAATCCGTAACCACATTCAAGTTTGTAATCCCGAGTGTCGATAAGGAAAGCTTCGGCATTCTGATGTCGAGTACCTGGTGCTCGTTCGCACCCACCTGCATCGTCATCGCACCCTTGCCGGTGAGCTCCAACTCGATTGGCTCTCCCGTCAGCGTGCGGTTTACTTCCAGCTGGATGCTCATGCCCTTGTCGTTATAAAAGGTCAGGAGGTTCTCTCCGGTGGACGGCACGCCCAGTTGTCCGGCAAATCCAGAGACCGGATTGCCTGCGGAATCCAGCATCGTATAAGCTTCCAGTGTGTATGTATTTCCTTCCTGGTCTGTCACGGTGGGTGCCGGAACCGTCGTCACCTCCGCGATGACATTCTTCTCGTTGTCAAAAGTCACCCACAGGTTGTTAATTGTCACCTTTCCGGCGGGAACCTCGTTCGAGTAGGTGTTCACCGAAACCCTTGGGTCGGTCACCATCTCTGCGCCCTCACGGATGGTCGCATATCCTCTTAAGTCAAACGTTCCGTCCAAAAGATTTTGTCCGTTGAACTGCGTGACCTCTGCAATTCTTGTAATCTCATCCTTTAGCTGCACGACTTCTTTTTGGACAATCTCTCTGTCGAATCTCGAGAGGGTTCCGTTTGCCGCCTGCACGGAAAGCTCGTTCATGCGCTGGATGATGTCCGTGACTTCCTGCAAAACACCGTCCGCCGTCTGCACAACGGAGATGCCGTCGCCGGAATTATCCTTCGCGCTCTCCAGGCCCGTGAGCTGCGCGTTCATCCTGCGGGAAATCGCAAGACCCGCGGGGTCGTCCTTCGCGTTGGGAATCTTTAATCCGGTTGAGAGTCTCTGGAGTGAGTTCGTTAAGCGGTTGTCCGCATTCTTCAAAGAATTGTTCGCGATTAGTGCCGATACGTTGTAATTAATCTTCATGTGTTACTTCCTTTCATGTTCTTCCGTAAGGAAGAGGAGATGTTGACGCAGCGTTGCAATGCGTCTTGTCTCAGTTAATTTATCGTCAGCAAAATCGGATTTCTCAAGAGCACCCCTGTTTGTCTTTGTATCTTTTTTCGGCAACGCCGCGCGAAGCTGCTCCAAGAGCTCCTTGCGGTACGCGCTTTCCATTACCTCGCTGACGGGCAGGTTCTGCATTGCCTGCGCCAAATCCGTCAGCAGTGCCTCCTCCGGATTCTCCTGCATCGCGTGGAGCTTCTCCGGCTCAATCTTTTCGTAGACAAGATCCGCCTGCGCCTTGTAGAACACAAACGCGGTCTCGATCTGCACGGCAATGTCCTTTGTCTTTAGCGTACTGTCAACGCCCGCAAACGTTGCGTCCGCGCGTACGTCGATGCCGCCCGCGGTCTTCGCGTTGGTTCTCGTCGCAGTCAGAAGATTCTTCACCGTCATTTCCGTTCCGGTGTTTAAGAGCATTCCAATCGCCGCGTCATCCGACTTCTTCAAGGTGTGGAACAGCCGGTAGATGCCGATGAACGATTCACGCTCCGCTTCCGTAATCGCATGGTTGTGCTCCAGCTTGTATAAGAACTTCGCGTACTTCTCGTCGCTGACTTCTTCATTCATCTCCTGCGCGGTGAGGTATTCGTCGAGCTCATCGACGGTCATCGCAAGCGGGTTCTTTCCTTCGCGGATCATGTTCAGCACCGCCGCAGGACGAAGGCGTTCCATCAATGCGGTGAGCTTTGCGTCCGCCGCACGAACCTTCTCGAAGTTCTCTTCCGTCATCTCCATGCGGTTGTAGCCCAGAATCCGGATTGCACGCCGGTTCTCCTCGCTCGGCTCCCTGTTCATATCCGCAAGAATGTCGTCGACGTTGCGGAACGCTTTTTTAATCGAATCGCCAAGGTCCGCCCTGGGCGCTGTCATCAACGCTTCATAGGTGGCACCCGCGCGGCTCCAGCGGACCTTCGCGTCGAGCGCCTTATCGGAAACTGTCTCAAGGCTTGCGCTAAAGAGCTCGTCCGCAAGCTCTCCGACCACGGCCGCCGGTGCGGTCTCGATGATGTTGATGCGCTGTAGGGTCTCTGTGTAAAGCGCCTGCTTCTGCAAGAAGAATGCGGTCACACTGTCGTTGCGCAACGCATCCGGAATGAGCGACTGCTGCATGCCGTTTAAGATTTCTTTGTTTGCGCGACCTTCCAGTGCCGCAATCTGTTCCTTGATTTGCGCGATTGCTTCCTCGATCATCACGATCTTGTCGCGAATCTCAACGACGGTCACGTCGAGCTCCGCGCTCATCAGCGAACGGTTCGCTTCACTGATCATGAGGAAGCGCGTTTCTTCCAATGTCTTTAACGCGGTGAGTTCTTCTTCGCTCATCGCGGCAATCTGCGCGTGAAGGGAGGGGGTCTTTCCCTGCACCTGCGCCTGTGTTGCGTCTTCACCCTGCGCAATGGCGTGCGCCGAAGCATCCACGACATCCTTCTCCTTTAACGGAAGCTGCAGGTCGTTCAATTCCATCACACGCGCGAAGCTTTCCTTCGTCAGTGGCAGGCCTTCCTCGATCATCTGAAATGCCTTTGCGGTAACCGCGTCATCTTCCGCGTCATATCCCGCCGCGGCAACGATGTCCTTCACCTGCGGTGTGATTTGTTCAAGGTCCTGTGTCTGCGCGCGCTCCGCATAGTAGCCGCCTTCCTGCGCGTAGAATTTTCCGCCCGTCGAATTTAACCCGTTGGTGGAATGCGACGCAAGGTAGAGCTCCTTCACCGTGGCATCCATGTTGTTTTCCGTCATATAACGGATGGTGCCGTCGGAAAGACCTTCGATCTGCTCCGCTAAGTGCAGTGCCTCCATGACGTTTTGCGCGTTGTCTTTTGTGAGCGGAATATCCTCTTTGGCGAACGCCGCTTTTAATTCGTTTGCAAGGGCCTCAGAGCCCGTGATTTCTTTGATGGCCGCCTCGTCGACCGTGTCCGTGAAGCCTTTGATTTCCGTGCCGCCTAAGGCAACGTCAATCTTGATGCGGTCCAAAATCGTGACCGCCTCCTCCGGCGTCATGTCCTTGAAGTCGAAGCCGTCCTCCATCGCCTTGTGGAAGTCTTCCTCCGTCATGGTGGAGCGCATCACGACCATGCGGTCGCGGTCGGTCTTGACATCCTGCGCTTCCGCGGAAAGCATCACGTCCTGCGCGGTGCGCTTCTTGTCCGCGTACGCGTTTAAGAAACTGTTGTCGTCCGCGTTCAAGGTCAGGTTCACGCCGCCCTTTCCCGCGGGGGACTTGATGGATGTCTGCGCGGGCCTGCCGTTCTCCTGCAGGTTCAGGAGTGCGTTCTGGTTTAAATTGTCTTTCTGGGTGGAAATGCCCACCGGATCCACTGATAGCATATCGTTCCTATCTGTTCAAGCCTTGGCCGGATCCGTCCGGGCGGAAAGTCTGTTCTGATTACAATGAAAATGGCGACAGATTCCGTTCTGTCACCATGTATTTCGGACGGATGGGGGAATTTCTTAAGGGGTGAGTCACTGCACCCGTCCCCCTGACTCATTCAGAAAGGCGGGCCGTTTGGCCCGCCTTTCATTGCACATGTGCGATTGTAGTTGAGGCGAAATGTTGTGTGGGGGTGCAGTTATTACTTAAAGTGTCGTGCTGCCTGTTGTGCGGGGGTAATATCTACGGTAATGGTACCGACCTTCACAAAGGTGGAGGAGAATCCGGGATCCGGAGTGCCGCTGAGTGCAAAGTACACGATATCGGTATACGCGGTACCGTTACTTGCCGCAGTCTCCTGTCCGGCGGTGGCATAAAACTCTTTTCCGGGTTCTAAAAGCGACGCATCCATTTCCAGCTTGATTGTGTCAAACGTTCTTTCACGGAACCCTGCATCGAAATCCGGTTGTCCAAATTGACCATATCCCTTTTTCAGAATAGTAGCATCTTTGAGCTTTGGATTGCTTCTGTTAAAAATACCGGTTACCGCGCCGGAAGCCGTCTTGTTCTGATTGAACGCTTCTCCGTCATCGTTGTACTTTAACACCACCTCCACGGGGAAGTTGGAATTGTTCGCTATTTCGATTTTGTTGTTGGTTCCGTCCACATATCCAAGAGCCCAGCCTGCGGTATCGCTTCCTTCATAGATATGCTTCAGCGGATTCCAGGAGCTGCCATAGCTGTATTCAAACTGCATGGGGCCGCTTTTGATTTGGATATGATAAATTATCTCCGAGTTGCCGTTGCTTTTTGCCTGTACCTCGATTGTTCCCTGCGGGATGCCGTTGTCCGCCTGCCCGGTATATATATTTGTACCGGGATTTTGTAATGTCGATCCGGTGTCTTCCAGAATAACCTCCTGTTCGGTCGCCATTGCGTTTAAGGGCAATGCGGCCATCAGCATGCCGGACAACAGCAGGGCAGACAATCGAGCGCCTTTCATTGTCTTCATCCTCATCATCTCCTTTCTCTTCCCTGAGTCATCAACTACAATCTGTATCTTCAAAGGCATTATTTCACCGTTTGAACATTGTTACCAGGGTCGTAGCACCATCCGCATGGTTGTCGTTCCGGCGCTTGTAAAGTCCTCTGTTTCAAAGGCATAAACAAGAACGTCAATTTCATGCATCTTATTTTCAAAGTCAATGAGCGGCGGTAAATTCTCCACATAGGTACCGGGCTCTAAGCGTCCGCTTTTGTAATAAACCTCTTTTGTTTCCGCATTCTGTATCTCGCAAAGCAGGTGCACCGGACTTTCCGCAGGGTTCGTCAGGTAAATGTTCACAGACCCGTCCTCCTGCCGGTACAGGTTTGCCGCCAGTTGGAAGGCATACCCGAAATT
>JAFSRL010000255.1 GCA_017446125.1 Lachnospiraceae bacterium | reverse complement strand
CATAGAGCACAGAATCAGGAGGTAACAGATTATGAAAAAGAAATTGATTGCAGGTATTCTGACAGGCAGTGTCGCGCTCGCGGCCTTAACCGGCTGCGGCGGCGCACAGACGCAGCAGGCTGCACCCGCGCAGGAGGAAACAACGGAAGAAGCCGCGGCGGAAGGCGAAGCGGTCGAAGAAAAGGGCACCATCACAGTTGCGGCAACGGCGGTTCCGCACGCGGAAATCTTAGAGGAAGCAAAGAAGATTTTGGCGGAGCAGGGCTGGAACCTGGAAATCACGGTCTTTGACGATTACGTGCAGCCCAACCTCGTCGTGAACGACGGCGACATCGACGCAAACTACTTCCAGCACCAGCCCTACCTTGACCAGTTCAACGAGGAGCAGGGCACGGACTTGGTGAGTGTGGGCTGGATTCACTAAGAGCCCCTTGGCGTTTACGCCGGCAAGAGCTCGGATTTGAGCAACATTCCGGACGGTGTTTCCATCGCGGTTCCGAACGACACGACGAACGAAGCGCGCGCCTTGCAGCTTTTGGAGGCAAACGGCATCATCAAGTTAAAGGAAGGTGCGGGCTTGAACGCGACCAAGATTGATGTGATTGCGGAAGAGAGCCACAACGCGGAAATCGTCGAGCTTGACGCTTCGCAGGTGAGCAAGCACGCACAGGAAGTGGATTTCATGGTCTTGAACGGCAACTACGCGCTGGAGGCAGGTTTAAACGCCGCGAACGACGCCCTTGCCTATGAGCTTTCGGATTCCGAGGCGGCGGCGACTTACGTGAACGTCGTGGTCGTCAAGGCGGGCAACGAAGAGAACGAAGGCGTCAAGGCACTCGTTGAGGTTTTGGACTCCGAGCCCATCATTCAGTTCATCAAGGATACGTATCAGGGAAGCGTCGTCTACTACGAGAAGTGATTTTATGAAAACGACTCCGGTATCTGCAGCATGCGGATGCCGGAGTCTTCTTTTCTTCCGGCTCCTTTCTTGATTGCGTACAGCGCCGCGTCCGCGTTCTCCAAAAAATCCCAGAGCTTGTTCTTATTCTTCGGCACGCCGAAACAGATGCCCTGCGAGATGGTGACATAGGGCGCGATTTTGTTGTTCTCGTGCTGAATCTTTCGCGCGAAGATTTTCTCGCTCAAAAGCTGCGCCTTCTTATGGATTTCGATTTCCGACAACCCTTCATAGATGATAACGAATTCGTCACCGCCGTAGCGTGCGCAGAAAACATGCTTGTCCTTTGCCAGCCGCATCAGTTCTTTTGCGATGATTTCCAGACACACGTCGCCCATCCGGTGACCGTAGGTGTCGTTGTATTCCTTGAAGGAGTCGATGTCCAAAATCTCAACCCCCAGAATCGTGCGGTTTTGATACGCACGCTCAAAGGCGGCGACCAGCTCCTTGTTCATTGCGTGGCGGTTGGGAACGCCGGTCAAGGCGTCTGTCTGCGCCTGCACCTGCAGTGCTTCGTTTTCCTTGCGGATTTTTTCCTGCTCCTCCTGAATGTCTGAGATGATGCGGATCAAATCAATCGAGAAGCGGTAGACCGCCTTTTGGTCCGCACGAAGCTTTCGCGAGAGCGCGTGCTGTTCGTGCAGGAGCCTTGTCACCTGCCGCGGGTTGTCCTTTGCCTCGAAATACGAAATGAGGATGTCGATGAAGAGCAGTTTGATGTTCGTGATGTCGCATTCATCGATTTTTTTCGAAATCGCCTTGATGACGCGGGAGGCAAAATCGAGCTGCCGCTGCGCAATCAGGTAATGCAGGAAGGTGAAGACATCGTCGATCGCGTCAAAGAGGCTGGGCTCGTTGACGAGGGCGTCGACCAAGTCATCCATGTAACGGTTGGCTTCGATTGTGTTGCCGTGCCCCAGGGCGACGCGCACATTGATGAAGGCAAGCGGGATTTCCAAAAGCCCCTCATCCGACGCTTCAAACTTCTTCATCAGACGGATGATGGTTTCCCGTGTTTTCTCAACGTCGTGGAAGCGGTTCATCGCAAGCGAAATCATGCCGTCCTGGAAGTGCATGTTGATCAGGTTGCGCAAATACTTCCCGTCCTCCGGATGCTTTTTGATGATGGAGATGCCGCGCCTTGCGTAGTGTCTGGCAAGATCGTAGGAGCCAAGCTCGTTGAACATCTGCCCCAGGTTCGCGCGGGCAATGCCCACGGGGAGTGAGTCCGGAACCTCCTCCGCAATCTTCAAACAGGTCATGTAGTAGTTGTACGCGACGTCATAGCTGCCGTGGTTGACCGCGTCAAACCCGACAAAGTTATAGGAGCGCGCCAAAAGCTCCGTGTCCTCCGAACGCATCAGGGTGCGAATCGCGTTCGCGATGTTTTTCTTGAACAGATCGTAGTTGGGCTCGCGGTAATAGTAAAGATCCGCGTAATGAAAATAGACAAATCCCAGAAGGTTGTTGTCCTTATCCTCTTTGGCCTTGCGCCGCAAACGGTTTAAGTATTTCGCGGCACCGGGCGCCGATGCCTGCCAGAGTTTTATGACAGCTTGTATATCTACCTGAATTGTCTCATCGTATGTTTCAAATCGCAAAACATTCATAGAAACTATTGTAAAAGATATCGTTTTGTTTGACAATTCTGACTTTTGCAATCTTGACCTGAAAAATCAAAAAACCTCTTGCGCCACAAGATATTGTGGTTTATAATGGGAATTGCCGCGAAATATAGTGTAAAATTGCGAGCAATTCAATCAAGAAAGAGGCAAAAACAGGAGGAGACGTATGGCTTATCAGGTCATGAAACGGGGCGGCGACATCGTGCCCTACGAAGGGGAGAAAATCGTTGCCGCCATGCAAAAGGCGTTCGCCGAAGAAATGAGTATCCCGCAGGAGGAATTGCAAAAGCTCTTAGCGCGCGTCGAGGAGCTGATCGGATTCGACGGGGAAGAACCCGCGACGGAGAAGACCGCCTTTGTCGAGGACATTCAGGACCGCGTCGAGCAGGCGCTCATGGAGGCGGGGTATTATTCGATTGCGAAGCGCTACATCCTTTACAGAGAACGCAGGAAGGGACTGCGCGTTTCAAGACTTTCGTTGACGGAGTCGCTGCACATCCCGCAGATTGAGTCGTGCTTAACGGAGATTCAGCAGGACTTTCCGGAGAAGGCGTATGAGTTGTCGCAGTTGGATGCGAAGTACCGGTCATTCAGCAAGGAGTCGATGAATCCGGACGAGGAGATGAACGCACTCATCAAGGCGGCGGTTGAGTTGACCACCGCGGAGGCACCGAAGTGGGAGAACATCGCGGCGAGGCTCTTGTATCACCGCTTCCGGCTGAACCTGCGCATCGAGGAGGAGAAGCGCGGCATCCGCGACCTGTACGGAAAGCTTTCTTATTTGACGGAGCAGGGGCTCTACGGCAGCTATATCCTTTCGCATTATTCGCGCGAGGAGATTAAGGAGAGTGCGGGCTTTGTCGATGAGGAGCGCAACAAGCTCTACACCTATGCGGGACTGGACTTGCTGCTTTCGCGCTATGTCATTCACGACAGACGCCACATCGCGCTGGAGTCGCCGCAGGAAATGTTCTTGGGAATCGCGCTGCACCTTGCGATGGAGGAGACGTCTGACCGCATGGGCTGGGTGAGGAAGTTCTATGACATGCTCTCCCTCCATCAGGTGACGATGGCGACGCCCACGTTGTCGAACGCGAGAAAGCCCCACCACCAGCTTTCAAGCTGCTTCATCGATACCGTGCCGGATTCTTTGGACGGTATCTACCGCTCAATCGATTCCTTCTCACAGGTGTCGAAGTTTGGCGGCGGCATGGGCATGTACTTCGGCAAGGTCCGCGCGACGGGCTCAACGATTCGCGGCTTCGAGGGTGCCGCGGGCGGTGTCATCCGCTGGATCCGTCTGGTGAACGACACGGCGGTCGCGGTCGACCAGCTCGGGATGCGCGCCGGTGCCGTGGCGGTTTATCTGGACGCTTGGCACAAGGACTTACCGGAATTTTTGCAGCTTCGCACGAACAACGGCGACGACCGCATGAAGGCGCACGACGTCTTCCCGGCGGTGTGCTATCCGGACCTGTTCTGGAAGATGGCAAAGGAGGACATGGAGGCGAGCTGGTATCTGTTGGACCCGCATGAGGTCTTCACCATCAAGGGCTTCCACCTGGAGGATTGCTTCGGCGAGGAATGGGAGAAGCGTTACAGGGAGTGCGTGAACGACAACCGCATCACCAAGCGCGAGGTCAAGATGAAGGAGCTGGTGCGCCTCATCTTAAAGAGCGCGGTCGAGACGGGCACGCCCTTTGCGTTCTACCGCGACACGGTCAACCGCTTAAACCCGAACGGGCATGAGGGCATCATCTACTGCTCGAACCTGTGCACCGAGATTGCGCAGAACATGACGGAAACGGGGTTTGTCGAGCGCAAGGTACAGGTGCAGGAGGTGAACGGAAAAGAGGAGACCGTTGTGGTCACCGTGACAAAGCCCGGCGACTTCGTCGTGTGCAACCTCGCGAGCCTGAACCTGGGGCGCATCGATACGGACGATGACGAGGAAATCCGCCGCATCACCTCGTACGCGATGCGTGCGCTGGACAATGTCATCGACTTGAACTTCTATCCGTCGCCGTACGCGGAGCTCACCAACAAGCGTTACCGCAGCGTGGGCTTGGGTGTTTCCGGCTACCACCACATGCTCGCAAAGAAGGGCATCCGCTGGGAGAGCGAGGAGCATGTCACCTATGCGGACCGCGTCTTTGAAAAGATTGCCTTTGCGGCGGTGAGCGCAAGCTGCGACAACGCGCAGGAAAAGGGTGCGTACAGCCTCTTCAAGGGCAGCGATTACGAGACGGGCGCCTTCTTTGAAAAGCGCGGCTACTTCAGCGCGGAATGGCGTGCGCTCGCAAAGCGTGTGAAGGAGCACGGGCTGCGCAATGCGTATCTGTTGGCGGTTGCGCCCACCTCGTCCACCAGCATTCTTGTGGGGACGACGGCGGGACTTGACCCCGTCATGCACCGCTTCTTCTTAGAGGAGAAGAAGGGCTCGATGCTGCCCAGGGTTGCGCCGGACTTAACCCGGGAGACCTACTGGTATTACAAGAGTGCGCACACAATCGACCAGAGCTGGACCCTGAAGGCAGCAGGCGCAAGGCAGCGCCACATCGATCAGGCGCAGAGCGTCAACCTCTACATCACCAACGAATTCACCCTCCGGCAGGTGCTTGCGCTGTATTTGCAGGCGTGGGAGGAAGGTGTGAAGACGCTCTACTATGTGCGCAGTAAGGCACTGGAGGTGGAGGAGTGTGAAAGTTGCGCGTCCTGAAGCGACATATGAAAACCCGCTTGTCCCGCTCGTCGGGAGAAACCATAGGAGGAAAGAAAAAATATGTCAGAATTAATCAAACGCCCCCTCTTCAATCCGGAGGGGGACACGGATGTAACATTACGCCGCATGATCGGCGGGAACACGACAAATTTAAACGACTTCAATAATATGAAGTATCCCTGGGTATCCGACTGGTACCGTCAGGCGATGAACAACTTCTGGATTCCGGAGGAAATCAACCTGGGGCAGGACGTGAAGGACTACCCGAAGCTTCTGCCTGCGGAGCGCAGGGCGTATGACAAGATTTTAAGCTTCTTGGTCTTTCTGGATTCCCTGCAAAGCGCGAACCTGCCGAACGTTGCGGAGTATATCACGGCGAACGAGGTGAACCTGTGCCTGTGCATCCAGACCTTCCAGGAATGTATTCACTCGCAGAGCTACAGCTACATGCTGGACACGATCTGCAATCCCACAGAGCGCAACGACATCTTATTCCAATGGAAGGACGATGAGCATTTGTTAAAGCGCAACACCTTTATCGGCGAGCTCTACAACGCGTTCCAGAAGGAGAAGACCCTGCACAACTTCTTACGCGTGCTGGTCGCGAACTATATTCTGGAGGGCGTGTACTTCTACAGCGGCTTCATGTTCTTCTATAATTTGGGGCGCAACGGCAAGATGCCCGGCAGCGTGCAGGAAATCCGCTACATCAACCGCGACGAGAACACGCATCTTTGGCTGTTCCGCAACATCTTACTGGAATTACAGAAGGAGGAGCCGGAAATGTTCTCGGAGGCTGCCTTAAAGGAAATCGGTGAGATGATCGACGAGGGCGTGCAGCAGGAGATTGCCTGGGGCGAGTATGTCATCGGCGATGAAATCGAAGGCCTGAACAAGACGATGGTGGGGGACTATATCCGCTATCTGGGCAACCAGCGCTACGAATCCTTAGGGCTGGGCGTGCTCTATCCCGGCTATGAGACGGAGCCGGAGAGCATGCGCTGGGTGAGCCAGTATTCGAACGCGAACCTTGTGAAGACGGATTTCTTCGAGGCGCGCTCCACCGCCTACGCAAAGAGCTCCGCCCTGGTGGACGATCTGTAGGATACAGCAAGACAGCACAGAATTCTGAAAAAAGTGAGACCCCTGACGTCTTTTTGCGGTATTTAAGCAGGAGGGCGACAGGGGTTGCTTTCGTATGGTAAAATAGTAAAGTGTTTGTTTTTCAGAAACAGAAAGGAAAGAGGCTATGAAAAAATGTCCGAATTGCGGTGCTGCGATGCCCGAGGAGACAAAGTTCTGCACATCGTGCGGTAACACGATGGAAAACGCGGAAACAATCGCGGAGCAGGTGGAGGAAACCGCGCAAACGGAGG
This sequence comes from Lachnospiraceae bacterium, assembly GCA_017446125.1. Classification (GTDB taxonomy): domain Bacteria; phylum Bacillota; class Clostridia; order Lachnospirales; family Lachnospiraceae; genus Butyrivibrio. The sequence goes on along the minus strand of JAFSRL010000255.1, from coordinate 5,698 downwards.
GAGAATCATTCAAGGAAGCGGCAGCAGCGGAACCGGAAAAGAAAAAGAAGTTCCCGATCCTTGCGGTCGTGATTCCTGTGGCGATTCTTGCGATTGTGGGAATCGTTGCGGCGGCAGCCACGGCACTCGTTGGCGGTCGCGACAAGAAGTTTGTCACGTACCAGGCAAAGATGATTGCGGACCGCTTCGGCGCAGACGCGCTGCAAAAGGCCGCGGAGCAATCGAACGAAATCGATACCGACTTAACCATCTCGATGACGACGGACGCCGACACAGTCAACGAGATTCTGGACGAGCTCGAAATCGTTTTAAAGCTGAAGGGCAATGACGAGAATCTCATCATGGGCATCGACGCCGGTTTAATGGGTTCGACGATTGTTTCCGGCACCATCACGGGTGACTTCACCGACGGCAAGGGTGTTTTGGGTGCGTACTTCCCGGAGATTACGGACGGTTATTATATCGCGGATGTGTATCAGGTGGCGGAGACCGTTTCCGACGGTGAGATGGTGCTGAATCCCGGGCAGCAGGATTATAAGAACGAGGATTACATCAAGAGCATGGCGGACATCGCGAAGATTGTCTGGGAGGTGCCCAACAAGGAGAACGTCACGGAGGAGAAGGTGGATTCCTACCGCTTACAGATGCTCGGCTCCATCGACAAGGCAACCGTCTACACCTTCCGTCCCACGCAGGACGATATGGAGGCGTTCGCCGAAAAGCTGATCGCGAAATACGATGAGGACGCGGCACTGCAGGAGTATGTACGTAACTTCGTCCGCTCGCGGCTGGTTTCCGATGCCGTGGAAAACGGCGCGGCGTATCTCATGGATGAGATGGATACGTTGGAAGACGATGTGGACGATGAGATTGACGAATTCAAGGACAACTTAACGGACAACCTCATCGATCTGGGCGACAACCTGGAATGGAAGGTTGTGGTCGAAAACAAGACCGCGCGTCAGGTTCATATTTACTTCGAGGGCAATGACGGATATGAGTATGAAATCTTCTATGAGACCAACGGCTCGCAGACGGATTGCGAGGAAGCAATCATCCTGATAGAGGATGGCGATGAGGTCATGACGCTTGAAAATGCTTACACAAAGGACGGCGAGCAGGTTGACGGTGAGATGCTCATCAACGTCGCCTACAGCGACGAAATTGAAGTCATCTATGCGTATGACGGCGCGACCCGTTCGCAGCTTCACATTCCGTACGGCAGCTACAGCCTGTCAACCGATTATTACTCGTACGACATGGAGGTTGCGGAAGGAAAGAAGGGCTCCACGGATCACATCATCACGATGACGGGGGATAGCTATTCCTACTACGACTTCTCTGAGGTGACGGTTACCATCAATTCCTCGGAAGGCTCCACGGCGGAAATGCCGGACGAGGATCCGATCGACATTTCGGATTACGACAAGGAAGAACTCGAGGCGCTTTATGACGAAATCAGCAGGGACGTGTCGGATTACGCAACCGACCTTGTATACGAAATCATGGGTTCTTCAAGAGGACTGGATGGATTATTCTGAAACACAAACAAATCAAACAGCGCTGTGCACCTTAAGTGAAGTGAAGAAAAGCTTTGCGAAAGGTGCACGGGGCGTCTTAAACGGAGTCTCCCTTTCCATTTACGGTGGGGAGATTCTGGGCATTCGCGGAAAAAACGGCGCGGGGAAATCCACGCTCATTGAACTGCTCGCGGACATCACGTCACCCGACGCGGGAGAGCGCACCTACGGCGAGGGTGCGCGCGGAAAAATTGCATACGTGCCGCAGGAGCTTTCCTTGTATGAAAGCATGACCGGCCTGCAGAACTTAGCGTTCTGGGGCATCGCCGTGGGACTGCCCGCAAAGACAATCCGCACCAGAAGCCGTTGGCTTTTGGAAACGCTGGACTTATCGGACCGCGGAAGGGACCGCGTCGACACCTACTCCGGCGGCATGAAGCGCAGGCTGCACCTTGCGAGCGCGTTGATGAAAACACCGGCGCTGCTTTTGCTGGACGAGCCCACCGTCGGAGCGGACGCCGAAAGCATCAAGACGATTCTAGCGTTGTTGGAGAACTTAAAGCGCCAGGGCTGCGGCATCGTTCTCATCTCCCATCTTTCGGAGGATTTATCCAGGGTGTGCGACAGGGTCGTGACGCTCGAGGACGGACGGATCGGGGCATGAAGCATTTTCTTGCGGTACTCTATAAAGATATTTTACTGTTCTTAAAAGGCACGGGATGCGTGGTGTTTTTCTTGCCCTTTGCGCTCATCGCGGTCTTTTATTTTCTCTTTCCGGAGGGCGCTTCGTATTTTACGGAAAGCGCAGTGCAGCCCTTTCCAATCGCAATCCGTGATGAGGACAACACGATTATGTCGCGCTCCCTGACAAGCCAGGTGCGGGACGTCGCGCTCTTTTCCGAGGTTTATAAGGTGAAGGACGAAACGGACGAAGCGCTTCTCGAACAGGGCTATGCCGCGGTGACGACGATTCCGAAGGATTTCTTCTATGAAATGTATACCTTTGCGGACTGCCCGGCCATCGTGACGTTGAATGACGCCATGCCCTTTGAGTCAGGACTTTACCGCGCGGTTTTTACCTCCGTCATGAGTGTCGTGCGCTCGGACCAGGCGGCGGTCGCGGGCGCTTACCGTTACCTGTACGGGGACTTGACGCAGGAATTGCAGCAGCAGATGTACGCGAGCATCTCGAACGATCTCTTCCGTGATTTGCTGGGACGCCAGAAGTTTTTTGACGACGGGATCGAGGAAGCGGATGTCGCTTCCGTGACGCTGCGCCGTTTGTTCGCGACCTTACTATCCGTCCTCATGCTCTTTTACATGACCACGGCGGCAAAGACGATTCCGGAAGAGCGCAGGATGAAGATTATCGGGCGCATGAAGGCAATCGGGGGAACGGTGCTGCCGTTTGCAATTTCAAGATTCCTAACGGCGCTCGTGCTGTTGATGCCGGCAACCCTGTTGTCCTTTTACCTCTTTCAACCGGAGGACAAAAAGGCATACGCCATGGTGCTGCTTGTCCTTGCCGTTCTTACCTTTGTCATCATCGCCGGCATCGCCTGCGTTGCGCGTTACGCACAGACGGTGCAGTGGATCGGGAACGCATGGACCCTGCTTTCCGTGGTCTTGAGCGGCACCCTCTTTTCTTCGCGTGACTTACCCGGGGTGCTCAACGCGCTTCGCGAATGCATGCTGCCGTATCAGCTGCACCGGGGGATGACCGCCTTACACTACGGCGTGCCGTTCAATGAAGTGCTGCGTCTGATGCGTCCGTTTTGTTTCTTTGCATTGGCAGTGGTTCTTGCAGTGCTTTTCGTTTTGCTTGCAAGAAGAAAACGTCTTTTTGAACGCGGAACGAATGCATGGCGCAAAGACAGTATTCTTCCCCTGCCGTTCTTCGGGCTGACGGGACAAAAGCTCATCTACATCACCGGCGCACCCTTCGGCGCAGCCCTTCTTTGTGTGCTTGTTCTGACGCTTGGATTGAGTGCGAGGTACTTCACGCAGGAGGCTGCTGCGACCTTGACGGTCGCGGTCGCGATGGAAGACAAGACCAGTGCCGCGCACGAGCTGGTGCAGGCATTGCAGGAAACAGAAGGCTTACGCGTCATTGCGGACGGTGACGAAAACAACATGCGCTCCTACATGATTTCCGGCGAGGCGGAGGGTGTGCTCATCATCCGCGAAGGCTATGAGGCATCCCTTTCACAAAAGAACGCGAAGGCGCCGCTTCATTATGAAAGTATGCAGAGCGCGTTTTCGGCGCAGGCCGTCAGGGAAATGATTGCGGGGGTTGCCGGTATGCAGCGTGCCGCCTTGCGTGCGGTCGCGATTGTGGAGGAAGAAAAAGGGGCGCTGTCCGCGGAGGAAGTGAACGCGCTGCAAGAGACGGTGCGAGAGTGCGGAGACGAACTGCCCGCGTTAGCAAAGATTACGACGCGCACGGGCAAGGGCATCGCGGACCCCATGTACACGGGACGGTTTTCGTTTGCCCTCTTCGCGGAAATTCTGTTGCTCTTTACGGCAGCGTCCAGGTTTTCGACGCGTGACCACAACCGCGTCAAGCGCCGGATGCGCGCGCTTCCCTTCGGCGCAGCCCGGATGGCACTTACGGATGCGCTTTCCGTGTACCTTCCGGGCATTGTCATCACGCTTTTGCTGTTGCAGAGGGAATCGTTTTTCGTGATGGCGCTTTACCTTTTGCCGGTGTGTGCGCTGGCGCTCCTGTTGACGGGCAGCGGCATGAAGGAAGGAAGAATGGATGCGGCGGCGCCCTTTGCGGCACTGATTATGAGTGCGGCGGGCGGCTGCTTTGTCGACATATCCTTACTGCCCAGGGGAATTCAGACGATTGGAAAGTACCTCCCGACAGGACTTGCGAATGCGTTGCAAGCGGGCAATCACGGTGCGGTATGGTTGTTGCTTCCGGAAGGGGTGTTGCTCTTTGCGGTTTACTTTACGCTTTCTTCCGCGTCTTCTGAGAGAACCGGATAATACAGCGGCTTTCCCTCTTTTCCGCCGAACAACAGCTGCTGGCTGCGGTTGATGAGCTGCATCAAATCAAAGCCCATGTCCGCGTCGAGCCAGTCAATCAAAACGCCGGTAAAGAGGTTTCGTCCGTAGTGCCGCATGAGACGCAGGTCTTCATCGTTTAAGGGCGGGTCGAAATGGGAGCCCTCGAAGTAGCGTCCGGCGGCGTAGTCCGCCATCTTGCGGATAAAGTCCGTCGCGATGTCATGGTCGACCGCACGGTAGATGTTCATGATTTTTTTCTTGTGCTTGAGCCCACGCGGAATGAGGGGCGCGAAGTAGGGCATAAGACGTGCGGCGGTGTCCGTGTTCTCCTTGACAATCTCGTCAATCCAGTCCAGGGACATCTTCCGGATCAGGTCCGGAATATTCTCAAAATGATAATAAAATGTATTTCTGTGGATTCCGCACCGGTTCACGATGTCGTTGACCGAAATCTTGTTGTACGGTTTTTCCTCTAAAAGTTGCCAGAAAGCTTCCTTAATATCCTGTTCAACAACCATAATGCCCTCCAAATTAATTGTTAAAAGTTTGTAATAATTAAACTTTATACATAATTTGCAATATTTGTCATATTTTTGTACACAACGGGCACAACTGACCAAAGACTTCTTATTTACTATAACATATAATACTTATTGCGGAAACCGATTTTTGGGAGATGACTTGACTTGTGGCAATCAAAGGGCAAACAGCAGGCTGTTTTGGAGGTTGAGATGGTCAGACCGATGAATAAACAGGATATTCCGCGTCTGTTAGAAATCCTCACATTGGAGAAGCGCATGTCGTTCCGGCCGGTATTGGAAAACGATATCGACGGGAGTCATGACGTGCAGTCAATCAACTTAACGCCCACGCAGCGTCCGATTCCGTATGACATTCCTTCCATTTACACCTATGACGACGGCGTGGTGAAGGGCATGATCAGCTGGAAGCGCGCAGGGCAGAAGGTGAAAATCCGCGGGGTATACGTGGATCCCTTGTACCAGAGACATCATATCGGCACATCCATGATGACGGGTTTCATGAACAGCATGATGGGACAGGACATTAAGCGGATTGTGTTGTGGGTATTGGAGGAGAATATCGGCGCAATCCGGTTCTTTGAACAATTCGGATTCAGCTACACCGGGGAGCGGGAGTTTGTG
>JAFSRL010000254.1 GCA_017446125.1 Lachnospiraceae bacterium | reverse complement strand
ATGGGAGTCTGCGACCCGGGCCTGGAAGGTGGCCGAGCGTAGCGAGGTCGGATGAGGTGTCATTTCGCCTCATACCAGCTCTCCCCGTCATGGCACTCCGCAATCAGCTTCACCTTCAACTCCGCGCTCTTCTCCATCTCCTCCATGAGCACCCGCGCAACCATTTCTTTCTCACCCGCAACCGTTTCGATGAGCAGCTCATCGTGCACCTGCAGAATCATGCGCGACTTCAATCCCTCTTTCTCCAACCGAAAGAAGACGCGCAGCATCGCAATCTTCATGATGTCCGCGGCGGTTCCCTGAATGGGCGCGTTCATCGCGACACGCTCCCCGAACTGACGCTGCATGAAATTGGAACTCTTAAGCTCCGGAATGGGCCGGCGTCGTTGAAAGAGTGTCACGGAGTAACCGTTTTCTTTGGCGGACGCCACGCTCTCATCCAGATATTGTTTGATACCGGGATAGGTCGCGAAATACTGCTCGATGTAATCACCCGCTTCTTTTCGTGAAATCGAAAGGTCCTCGCTCAAGCCGAAGGCGGAAATACCGTACACGATTCCGAAGTTCACCGCCTTCGCATTACGGCGCTGCAGGTCGGTGACCTCTTCAAACGGCACATGAAAAACCTTCGATGCCGTGATGCGGTGAATATCCTCTCCGTCACGGTATGCCTCGATGAGCTCAAAGTCCCCCGACATGTGCGCAAGAATTCTTAACTCAATCTGTGAGTAGTCCGCGTCGGTGAAGACGCAGCCGGCCTTCGGTACAAAGACCTTGCGGATCCGGCGTCCCAAATCCGTGCGCGTCGGAATGTTTTGCAGGTTCGGGTCCGCGCTGGAGAGCCTGCCGGTTGCCGTAATCGTCTGGTGGAAGATTGTGTGGATGCGGTCATCCTCCTCGATGAAGGCGGCAAGGCCGTCCGCATAGGTCGACTTTAATTTCGTAAGACCGCGGTACTCCAAAATGTCTTTGACAAACGGAAACTCGGGTGCGAGCTTTTCCAGCACATCCGCCGCCGTGGAATAACCGGTCTTTGTTTTTTTCGCATAGGGCATATGCATCTTATCAAACAGAATCTCGCCGAGCTGCTTCGGGGAATTGATATTGAATTCGCACTCCGCTTCTTGATGGATGGAGGCTTCCAGCTCCCGGATGCGGCCCGTAAGCGCGTCGCCGTATTCCTTTAACGCATCCCGCTGCGCGATGATGCCCTCGTTTTCCATCGCGTGCAGCACCCAGGTGAGGGGCATCTCAATCGCGGTAAACAGCGGCGCATACATCTTCGTTTCTTCCAGACGCTTCTTTAATACGGGATACGCGCGCAGCGCGATTTCGGAAAGCGCGCCTGCATACTGTAAGAGCGCATCACGTTCCTCCGCAAATACCTCCGCAACCTTCTTTTTCCCGAAGCGCTCCGCATAGGACGGCACCGCCGTTTGAAGGAACTCCGAAGCGATGTCCTCCGGGGTGTAATCGTTCTTCAACGGATTCAAAAGATACGCCGCGACCTGTGTGTCAAAGGTGTGCTCCCACACGGCTGAACCGGTAATCTCACTCACCGCCTGCGCGGAGGAATCACGCACCTCAACGGGCGTAAAGAAGTCATACATGTTCTTTAAATGAAACGCGCTGACGGTGCGGGATGCGGCAAGCGCTTCCATCTGTTCCTTCAAAAACGCTTCGGTGAGTTCGCCGCCCTGAACAAAGACCGCGGTCTTTTCCGGCGTTGCCACCGCAAGCGCATAAAACACCTGCCCGCGCTTTCCGTCAGTCAGAACATGCATCCCGACCACGCCGGTGTTTGATTCTGCTGTGTTGCTCTTTGCCGCGTCTGTCTTCGATTTCACCGCGTCCGCAAAGAACGCCTCTGCATCCGTCATTGTCGTGATGATCTGAACGTCGCCGTTCTCTTTACCTTCCCCTTGAGAAAGCGTAGATTTCTCACCACTAAGACCTTCCCCTCGAGGGGAAGGGGGACCGCTTGCGGTGGATGAGGTGTTTTCAGATATTCCACAACTGTCGTTGAAGATCCGCTTTTATGGCTCT
>JAFSRL010000253.1 GCA_017446125.1 Lachnospiraceae bacterium | reverse complement strand
ATTGGTGTTGCGGCGGTTTTCTTTGTGCGGGACTATTTCGGCGAACGATACCAATCTCTTTCCGCGGAGAACTTTATGCCGGGCTATGGTGAGGCGGTGCGTTATGCGGATTCAGTTTCTCAGGAAGGACAAACGGTGTATTCGACGTACCGGCATGTTGCCGCTCCTTTTATGGTTGCGCTTTATTATCTTCAAACGCCGGCGGACGAATTTATTGAAACGGTGCAGTGGAGAGAAGAAGGCGCGGAGTTTATGGTTGCGGATTCGTTCGGGAAGTATGTTTTCGGCCTGCCCGAACATCCGGAAGAATTGTTATATAACGGGGAAGTGTTGATCCTGCATCGCGAGGAGTTGGAACCGTATGCGGATTGGGACGGAATTGTAATTGAGGAAACGGGAATGTTTGCGGTCGTCCATCAGGAACACTATAATCGTGTGGAGGAGGAATAACCGGAATGCTTTCAGTGGTTGTGCCAGCTTATAACGAGGAGCAGATGATAGAGAAGGCGGTGGCGGGAATTGCCGCGCCCCTCACGGAGGCCGGGATTGTGTTTGAACTAATCTTTGTGAACGACGGGTCAAAGGACAAAACATGGTCGTTGATTACGACGGCTGCGCAAGCGCATTCGTTCGTGAGGGGAATTTCGTTCTCGAGGAATTTCGGGAAGGAGTCCGCAATTTTTGCGGGACTTGCGGAGGCGAAGGGAGACTGTGTTGCGGTGATTGACTGTGACTTACAGCACCCGCCGGAAAAGCTGGTGGAAATGTACCGGCTCTGGGAGCAGGGCTTTGAGGTTGTGGAAGGTGTGAAGACCGCACGCGGCAGAGAAAGCGTGGCGCACGGACTGGGCGCAAGATGGTTTTACCGGATGATTTCAAAGGCGGCGAAGGTTGATATGACAAATGCCTCTGACTTTAAGCTGTTAGATCGCAAAGCGGTGGAAGCACTTTTGCGGCTGCCGGAGAAGGATACGTTCTTCAGGGCGCTGTCCTCCTGGATTGGGTTTAGGACCTGTCAGGTGCGGTACGATGTGCAGGAGCGTGCTGCCGGATCAACACATTGGGGTCGGCGGGCTTTGATGGGTTACGCGGTGTCGAACATCACATCGTTTACATCGCTCCCCATGCAGATCGTTACCTGGCTGGGGGTCGGGATGTTTGCTTTAGGACTTGCGGTGAGCATTGAAGCACTGGTTTCCTGGTTCCGGGATGTTGCTGTGGAAGGATTCACAACGGTGATTATCTTGCAGTGCTTTTCCGGAAGTATTATTATGGTAAGTCTGGGAGTGATCGGGTATTACATTGCCCGGATATATGAGGAAATCAAGGGCAGACCGCGGTATATTATTTCGGAGCGGGTGGAGTAAAAGCGCAAGGAGAGTTTGTATGTCAATCAGAATTAATTCATTCATGGGCAAGTTCGGTTTCTGGGCGCGGGTGCATTTCCCGATGCTTTCATCGAACGCGTACTTAAAGCTGCAGTTTGCAACAAGGGAGAAGCAGCAGAAGGCGTATACGTCGTACTTTTTAGAAGCGGCGGCTAAGGGCGAAGTGCCCAAGCCCAATGTGGTCGATATCGAGACGATCAACCGCTGTAACTCGACCTGTGAGTTCTGCTCTGCGAACATTCACGCGGAGTGCCGGCCGTTCATGAAGATGACGGATGAGCTGTATAAGTCCATCATCGACCAGCTCGCGGACTGGGGGTATGAGGGGCATTTGACGCTGTACGGGAACAACGAGCCGCTTTTGGACACCCGCATCGTGGAGATGCACAAGTACGCCAGGGAGAAGCTCCCCAGGAGCTTTATCTTTATGTCGACGAACGGGTTGATCCTAAATGTCGAGAAGCTTGATGCAATCAAGCCCTATATCAATCAGTTAATCATCAATAACTACGGGCTGGAGTACAAGCTGCATGACAACATTCAAAAGGTCTATGACCATGTGAAGGCGCATCCGGAGGACTACAAGGATTTGGAAATCGAAATCCAGATGCGGTATTTGAAGGAGGTTTTGACGAACCGCGCGGGGAGTGCACCCAACAAGAAGGCAAGGGAGGAGAAGGTGATTACGGAGACCTGTCTTCTGCCGTTTACGGATATGTGGATTACGCCGGACGGACGCGTGGGACTGTGCTGCTGTGACAACCTTGAGAAGACGAATCTTGCGGATCTGAATGAGATGCCCCTGAAGGAGGCGTGGAATTCCGTGAAGATGCAGCAGGCAAGGGAGATGATTGCGAAGGGAAGGCAGAATTACCCCTTCTGCAAGCACTGTGACTTCATTGACGCCGGTTTCCGCATGACGATGGTGCAGCACATCTTAGACGGCAACCAGGAAGCTGCCAATCGCGCCGGCGGGCATGAGCGGGTGTGAGAAATGTGATATACTATAGCCTGTCAGTACGTTAAGAGGTTTAAAGGGGTTTCTATGAGTAAGAAGAGAGCATTGATTATCGGCGCGGGGCCGGCGGGGTTAACGGCAGCGTACGAACTGTTAAAACAATCCGGTGACTACGAGGTGGTCGTCTTTGAGGAGTCCGGCGATTTTGGCGGCATCTCCAGGACGGTCAATTATAAGGGCAACCGCATGGATATGGGCGGGCACCGGTTCTTCTCCAAGGTTCCGGAGGTCAAAGCCTGGTGGGACATGATGCTGCCCAGACAGGGCAAGCCCTCGTATGACGATGTGCTCTTACACCGCAAGGCGACGCTGGCAAAGGACGGTCCGGATCCGGAGAAGGAAGACCGGGTGATGCTGCGCCGCAACCGCGTGAGCCGCATTTTCTTCAAACGCAGGTTTTTCGATTATCCGATTTCTTTAAAATTTGAGACCATCAAAAACATGGGCTTCGGGACAACGATTATCGTCGGGTTCAGCTATTTAAAGTCCTGTCTGTTCAAGCGCGAGGAGAAGTCGCTCGAGGACTTCTACATCAACCGCTTCGGCAAAAAGCTTTACTCCATGTTTTTCGAAAACTATACGGAGAATCTCTGGGGACGCCATCCGTCGGGAATCGATCCCTCCTGGGGCGCACAGCGCGCGAAGGGACTCTCCATCATTGCAATTATTAAGGACATTTTTTCAAAGATGTTCGGGAAGCGGGACGACCGCCATGTGGAGACGTCCCTCATCGAGGAATTTTCTTATCCGAAGCTCGGTCCCGGGCAGCTCTGGGACGTGACCGCGGAGGAGGTGCGTGCACTGGGCGGCGAAATCAAGATGCACGCGCGTGTGACAAGGATTCATAAGGATGACAACAACCACTTAACCGGCGTGACCTACGTGACGGAGGGCCGCGAGGAGGAGATGGAAGGGGATCTTGTGATTTCCTCCATGCCCATCAAGGACCTGGTCGCCGGTATGAACGGCGTGCCGGAGGATGCCGCGCGGATTGCGGCAGGCTTACCGTACCGCGACTATATGACGCTGGGTGTTTTAATTCCGCACTTAAATCTTGAAAACAAAACAAAGATGCGCACCGTCGGCAACATTGTGCCGGACAACTGGGTCTATGTCCATGACCGGCATGTCACGATGGGGCGGTTCCAGATTTACAACAACTGGTCTCCGTATCTGATCAAGGATTTGGAGCACACCGTCTGGATCGGGCTCGAGTACTTCTGCAACGAGGGGGATGAGCTCTGGAACATGACGGAGGAAGAGTTCTCCGCCTTCGGCATTGAGGAAATGGTGAAGATGGAGATGATTGATTCCAAGGATCAGGTGCTCGATACCCACATGGAGCGCGTAAAGAAGGCATATCCCGCGTACTTTGATACCTATGATGAGATGGATACGTTGAGGGATTACCTGAATAAGATCGATAATCTCTACTGCGTGGGCCGCAACGGGCAGCACCGCTACAACAACATCGACCACTCGATGTGCACATCATTTGAAACCGTGAAGAACATCCTCTCCGGCACGACAGACAAGAGCAACATCTGGAGCGTGAATACGGAGGAGGAGTACCACGAGGAAGACAAGACGAACGAGATGGAGTAGGAAGGGTTCAAACCCGAATGTACGATACCGGTAATAAAAAAGTGAAGTACGTGTATTACATGCTGCTTGCGCTCTATGCGGGCAGCATTTTGCCGCTTGTGTGGATTGGTTTTTACAACTGGCCCTCCGCGGACGACTACTCCATGGCATTCGAGGTGCATGAGGTATTTGCCGCGACCGGCAGCGTCTTTTCGGCGTTCGCCGAAGGCATCCGCATGGCATACCACTACTACATGAACTGGACCGGATATTATTTTTCCGACTTTGTCACGGCGATGGCGCCCTCCGTGTTCGGGGAGCGGCTTTATGTGTGGACGACCGTGATTGTTCTGGGCATCTTCACGTTCGGGATGCTGTATTTCTTTCACGCACTTCTCACCAAGTATTACGGTGTGCAATGGCATCTGGCGGGCTCGATTGCGTTTCTCGTGATGCTTTTGATTGTGCAGTGCATGCCGGCGGAAGGCGGCGCGCGCGTCGAAGCGTTCTACTGGTGGGCCGGCGCCTGCAACTACATGTTAATGTGGTCGCTGGGTGTTTTGTGGTGCGGTCTTTTGATTTCCTGTAGGTGTGATTCCGGAAAGAAGCGCGCGTGGGATTATTTGTGCGCGTGTGTTTTGGGATTGTTGCTGGGCGGCGCGAACTATATGACGGGCTTGACGCTGGCGATAGTGAGTGTGGTGGGAATCGTGAGTGTTGTGACGGGTGAGTCAAAGGGGACGGGTCCACTGACTCATTTTTCGGAAAAACGAGTCAGTGGACCCGTCCCCATGACTCACCTGCCCGTCTTGCCCTGCCTGCTCAATCTCGCAGGCTTTGCCGCGGCGTGCCTCGCGCCCGGCAATCAGGTGCGCGGCGCAATCGGGGAGGGCTTCCCTGCGGTGAAGTCCATCGTGATTTCTTTGTATTACACGTTGAGCTACTGTATGAGCGACTGGACAACGTGGGCGGTGTTGTGCTGCCTGCTGTTGCTGCTGCCGTTGTTGTGGATGGCTGCGGGTGAGTCAGAGGGGACGGGTACACTGACTCATT
>JAFSRL010000252.1 GCA_017446125.1 Lachnospiraceae bacterium | reverse complement strand
GGGCTGGTGAGGTCGTTGATCGCAACGACATCATAGCCGGGTGCGTTGTACATCTGACGAAACGCCAGTCTGCCGATTCTGCCGAAACCATTGATTGCTACTTTTACATCTGCCATTTTGAATTCCTCCATTTGATATAGGATTTAATTGATGCCAAAAATTTAACACTTTTGTGCGAACATTCTTATTTTATTCTTTTTTTGAAAAAACTTCAAGTATTTATCGGTTCCGACCGTTGAGAGGACTTGCGAAAACGCGGCTTATCCACTAAATTAGTATAGAAGAAGGAGGACAAGGCGTGACGCCCTTTGCGGATTACCACTTACACAGCGATTTTTCCGGCGATTCCGACACCCCCATGGAGTCAATGATTCGTGCCGCGATCGGCTTGGGGCTGACGGAGCTTTGCTTTACGGAGCACCTGGATTTGGACTATCCGGGCTCTCCCGCTTACCTTGACCCCCTGGGCACGGGGCTTTACTTACAGGACCTGGGACCGGATTATTTTTCTCTCGACATCGACGCGTACCGCGCGGCGTTTTTAAGCATGCAGGAACGCTTCGGCGATCTCATCACCTTGAAGTTCGGGGTGGAGATTGGGCTGCAGCCGAAGATAAACGAAGAGAACGCAGCCTTTGTCGCCGCCCATCCCTTTGACTTTGTCATCGCCTCCACGCATACGGTGGACGAACAGGATGTGTATTACAAGGAATTCTTTCAGGGAAGACCCCTGCGGGAAAGCGTGCTGCGCTACTTTGAAGTCACCCTGGAAAATCTGAACAGCTTTACGGACTTTGATGTTTACGGGCACTTAGACTACATCATCCGCTACCTGCCCGATCCTTATGTCGGTCGCTTCAAGTACGATTACGCGGACTATGCCGAAGTGCTGGATGCCATCCTGAAGCGTTTGGTCGAACTCGAAAAGGGACTCGACGTCAACACGTCGCACCGGTATAAAAAAGGCGGCGACATCAATCCGTCGCTCGCCATCTTAAAACGCTTTCATGAACTGGGCGGCCGCATCATCACCTTCGGCAGCGACGCGCACACAACCGATGCGCTTGCGGCAAAATTTGAGGACGCCGTGGCACTCGTAAAAAAAGCCGGCTTCACGGAGTACTGTACCTTCTCCGCGCGCCGGGTGATATTCCATGAATTAGAGTGAGTCAGGGGGACGGGTGCAGTGACTCACTTATCTCATATGTTCAATTCTCTCCTGCTCGATCCGGGTGACCTCGCCTTCAAGAAAATGCAGATCGTATTTGTGCTCAGACTTGTCAAGGGGTGCGTTCTCGTACGAGGGCATCACGACGATCGCGTCGTCGTTGAGCTGTGCGATTCGCATCCTGAGTTGCCTGCAGCGCTCTAAGTAGCGGTGAAAATAATAAACAGCACACCCTGCCATCACGCACAATACCGCAATGATGAAGAGTGTTTGCGCCACCGGGATTCCCCCTCCCGGAGTCGCGGCCAGAGGCACTGCCTGATCCTCTATAACCGTTAATGTGTAGCTTTCTTCCATCTCGATTAAACTGCCTTTCTCCTCGTACTCCCCGTACACTAATAAAGACACCTCTATTTTACAAAAAAGCTCACAAAATTGAAAGATTTTTTTGCGAAATAGCGGAAAAAGTTGTATGATATTGCTATACAATTCAGGTATATTGTTTGACATTTTAAAACTTTTTAATTTTTAGGAGCATGCTATGAAATTAAGAAGAGATGTTTTCAAGTTCAACCGTGTGTATAAGACGGTTGTCATCTATGTGCTGCTGGGGCTTGCCTTCGCGGTCTTTCTGATTCTGTACCTCAATCAGGACCTGCGAAATTACCTCTATTCCGACATCCGGCTCTTTACGCTCTCCATCCTCTTGTGGCTGGTACTCATCGTAAGCTTCGTGACGAGCCTGTTCGATTTCTGGAGTCTGCAGCAGATGACACAGATTGGGCACAATCTAAATCAGATTGCCTACCTCGATAAGCTCACAGGCATTCCGAACCGCTACAGTTGCGATTTGATTTTCCAGAACATGGACGACCCGCAAAAGGTCAAACACGTGGGCTGCTTTCTTCTGCAAATCAAAAACCTGATTGAGGTCAACAAGAAGGAGGGACACGACGCTGGCGACAAGCTGATCACCGTCTTCTCCTCGATTTTGGATTCCGCCGGCAGCAAGTACGGATTCGTGGGGCGTAACTCCGGTAACGAATTCCTCGTCATCATCGAGGACTGCACCACGGAAAAAATGGAAGGCTTCCTGACCACCTTCAAAAAGCGGATTGACAACTACAATGTGCTGAACGAAACGACGCCGCTCACCGTCTCCTACACCCGGTTGATGAACGATGATGTGAAGGCGGAACACTTCTCACAGTTTATTACGAAACTATACGAACAGTTTCATAAGGAGCCTGAGGACCTGGCGTGAGCAAGGAACCGGATTACGCTTATATCGCAAAGCTGGTGATGGCGTGTTGGAACGATGATTCCGACGCGTTTGCGGAGCTGTACGCAATGACCTACAACAAGGTCTACAACTACTGCCATCACTACTTAAGAGACGCTTATCTCGCGCAGGACGCCGTGCAGGAGATTTATATCAACGCGCTCCAGAACATCCACAAGCTGAACGACCCGACACTCTTCGTGGCGTGGTTGAACCAGATCAGCTTCCATGTCTGTTTTGATATCTGCAAAAAGAACAACGCGAAATACGAAACCGTCGACTCCGAAACCCTCGACTTTTTACAGGACGAGGAGCATGACGACATGCATCCGGAAAAGGCATCCATGAAACGGGCGGAGTCAGAAGAGCTAAAGACGGCAATCGAATCCCTGCCCGTCAACGAGCAGCAGGTCATCATTTTGCGCTACTTTAACAACATGAAGCTTTTGGAGGTGGCAAGAACCCTGGGGATTTCGCTTGCCTCCACAAAACGGTACCTGCTCAGCGCGCAGAAATCGTTGAAGAAACTGATGTCATAAGGAGAGACCATGGAACATCCGGAATTACGCGAATACAAGATGGACGCAAAAATGGCGGACGACATCCTGCAGAACGTTTTAAAGGCGGGAAACAAAAAACCGTCCTCCGTTCCCGTCTATCAGATTGAACTCAAAAAGAAGCTCACGAAGGCGCCCTACATATACGGCATCGTGATTTCGGCAATCGCGCTTGTCTTAACCTTACTTGCGCCTTTGGCGTTCGCCCGTCCCTTCTTACCCATGAGTGTCACAACCTCCGCGGCACAGGCGGGCTTTTACCTCGAAGGCTCCTACGCAATCGACGGTGTCATCACGCTGCATGTTTCTTCCGCGGATTTGGACCTCAAACACTCCTATCTTCAGACAAACTCCGGCACCGTGTATGAGCCGCTTGACTTTAACGCTTCCACCCGTGAGATTTCCTTCCCCTTCCCGGAGGAGGAATCAAATATTTACGTCGTCACCAGACAGGGCGCCGTGCTGCACCTGCTCTTGACCCCCGGGGAGTAAGGAAAGGCGCAACCTGCCATGAGAAAACGCTTCCCCTACATCTTCATCCTGTATGCGGTGCTTTCTTCCTTAACGCTTTGCGCCTGCGGCAAACAATCCGTTCCGGAAAAGGAGCCGTTTGTCTTAAGCGACGAAAAGGGCACGCGCGATAACACCGCGGTCTGTCTTGTACCTAAAGCGCCGGGAACGAAGGTCCTTTCCAACGACGTCGTCACGATTGACATCTCGAACCTCGCGGAGGGCTATGTCGTTGCGAAATACACCGGAAGCTGTCCCAAGGTGAAGCTCCAGATTACCGGCAAGGATGATGTCACCTACACCTACGACATGAAGGTCAACGGCGGAGCCGAAGAGGTTTTCCCGCTTTCCGCGGGCGACGGTGCCTATAAGCTGGGCGTGTATGAAAACATCGAGGGCACGCAGTACTCAACCGCCTTTATGGAGGAAGTGAACGTTACCCTGCGCGATGAGTTCCTGCCCTTCCTGTACCCGAACCAGTATGTCGCGTTCACCTCCGCAAACGAGGCGATCAAAACAGGAGAAGAGCTTGCCCGCCCCGCGAACGAAGACCTCGACGTGGTGAGCAATGTTTATAACTATATCGTGACAAACGTCACCTACGATCATGAGGAGGCGGAAACGGTGCAGAGCGGATACTTACCGGACATCGACGAGGTGCTTTCCTCCGGCAAGGGAATCTGCTTGGACTATGCCTGTCTGATGGCGTCGATCTTAAGAAGCCAGCGCATCCCCACGCGCGTCGAGATCGGCTATGCCGGCAGCGCGTATCATGCCTGGATCAGCACCTACATCGAGGACATCGGCTGGGTGAACGGCATCATCGAATTCGACGGAACGGACTGGAGCCTGATGGACCCCACATTCGCTTCAAACATGAGCGATGACAGCTTGAAGAACTTTATCGGCGACGGAAGCAACTACGTATTGCGTTATATCTATTGAGTCAAAAACCACAGGAGAGCATGCACATGGCAAATGAATTATCAAACAGAGAGCTTTCGGTTTTCTTTCGGGAAATGGCGCTTTTACAAAAGGCAGGCATCACCCCCGCGGAAGGGGTGTCGGAGCTGCTTGACGACGCGAAGGACGACCCCGTCTTAAAACAGATGAAGGACGTCTTAAACGAGGGCGCCACCTTTCATGACGCGCTCAAAGCGTGCAACGTGTTCCCCTCCTACGTCACCGGCATGGTGCGGATCGGGGAGGAGGCGGGCGCGCTTGATACGGTGCTTACCTCCCTTGCGGATCATTACGAGCGCGAGGAAGGCATCCGGGAAAGCATAAAGAGCGCCGTCATCTATCCCTGCCTCATGATTCTGATGATGCTTGTGATTGTGTTTGTCTTAGTCACGCGCGTGCTGCCCATCTTCTCCTTAGTCTTTTCGCAGTTGGGCACCAGCTTAAGCGGAATTTCCGGAGCGCTCTTACATGCGGGGCAGGTGTTGAACCGCTACTCCATCGTGCTCTTAATCGTGCTTGCGCTTTTGGTTCTTTTGTTTTTGTACTTCTATGCGACTGCGGCGGGGCGTAAGAAGGCTGCCTCCTTCTTAGAGGGCTTTCCGCCCACAAAGGCAATCCGCAAGGACATCGCCTCCGGACGCTTCGCGGATGCCCTCTCTCTCATGTTCAAAAGCGGCATCCCCCTGACGGAGGAAACAATGGAAATGACAAAGAATCTGGTCGACCACAGGGAAATGCGAAACGACATTACACGCTTTTACGATCTTGTGGAAAAGGAAAGCGTCAACATTCCGGACGCGTTAAAAAACGCCGGCATCTTTTCCGGTCTGTATGCGTCCCTGATGCGAGCCGGCTTTAAGGCCGGAGAACAGGATGCCGTCATGGAACGGATTGCCGTGCGGTACCGCGAGGACACGGATGAAAAGCTCTACCGCCTCATCGGCGCAATCGAGCCCACCCTCGTCATTGCCTTAAGCGTGATTGTGGGGCTCATCCTGTTGTCCGTGATTTTGCCGCTCATCGGTGTCATGAGTAACCTGGGGTGATGTACATGTATTTTCAGTCCGCGGGAAAAAGCCATTTATTAAAACCATTATTCCTTGTCCTTTGTTTTGTTGTACTGACGGGACTGTTTATTACGGGCTTGCAGCGGTTTAACGAAAGCACGGTTGCGCGTCAGAAGGAATCCTTAGAAAAGGCAATCGTGCGTGACATTGCGGAATGCTATGCCTTGGAGGGCGTCTACCCGCCATCCTTAAACTACATGGAGGCGCATTACGGATTGACCTATGACGAGACGATGTTTTTTGTGGACTACCGCCCCATCGGCGGAAACCTTTATCCGGATTATTACGTAACGGTATTGATACCGTAAGACGCTGAAACGCAGGAAGGACACATGCAGACAACCGCGAAGGACACAAACAAATCACCGCATAAGGTACAGACGATTGCCGTCGTGCTCTTACTGCTCATGTTCGCCTTTGCCTCGCTGTTGTTAATCGCCCTGGGCGCATCCGTCTACGAGAAAAACGTCACGGACATGCAGGAGGTTTCCAAGGACCGCACGGCGCTTGCGTACGTAACACAAAAGGTACGGCAGGCCGATGCGAAAGGGTCTATCCGCTGCGGCGCGTTTCCGGTGCCGTGGGAGTCCTCTTACCATTCGGACGCGCTCATCTTTACAAAGGAAATCCGGGGCGAAAACTACGACACCTATCTGTACGCGTATGACGGAAGCCTGTGTGAACTGACCGTGCGGCAGGGAAGCGACATCACCCCCGACATGGGTGCACCCATTCTGCCCGCGGAGGCATTGATTGTTAGAGAAGACGAAGCGATTACGGGACTGCTCCACATCGGGATTGCGACCATCACGGACAATGTCCCGAAGGAACAGACGTTGAAGCTTTTTGTCAGAAGCGCAAGGGATGACGAATGAATAAGAACAGCAGCAAAAGTGAAAGCCTCTTTCTGATTGAGATGATCGTGGTCATCTTCTTCTTTGCCGTGTGCGCGGTGGTATGCGCGCGGCTCTTTGTGCTCTCCCACCGCATGAAGAATGAAAGCAAGGCGCTTACCCGCGCCGTGATGGAGGCGCAGAACGCCGCGGAGCTTTTCTACGCAACGGGCGGCGACATCGAAACGGTTTACGAAACGCTGCCCGAGGACGCGGTCCTCATCACCGCGCAGGACGGTGACTTTTTAGACGGACACATCACAATCTACGACGGCATCGTTCCCCTGTATGAGCTCGAGCTCCACATGTACCATCCTCCCGGGGGAGCGGAAGCTCAAAACCTTCCCCTTGAGGGGAAGGTGGCGCCAAAGGCGCCGGATGAGGTGTCTCCATGAAACGGCGCGGCACGGTTCACGTAGGAGTCTCCTCCCTCTTACTCATCTTCCTGGTCCTAAGCCTCGTTTCGTTTGCGGTGCTTTCTTTGGCGAACGCCACTGCGGACCTGAAGCGCGCCCGCCGCTACGCGGAGCGCACCACGGGATATTATGAGGCATGCGCAAGGGCGCAGGAATTCATCGCTGAGGTGGAGAACGCTTTGCAAACCAGCGGTGACGCCTTAACGGATGAGATTCGCGCCAAAGACTTTCCGGTATCGGAGACCCAGTACCTGCACGTGGAGCTCGCCCCCGAAACGGGGGACGACGCGTCGGGCACACCGCCCGGCATTACCGTTACCTCCTGGCAGCTTGTCACCAACGAGAACGCTTACACCCTCGACGAGTCCCTGCCGGTGTTCCCGTAACGAAGCGTCAATCGCTTCCGGCGCTCTATGCACCCTGCTTCAATAAACGGAAGGTATCCTCATAGATTTTTTCACGACCGTTTTCAAGAATCGTTTGAAGAAGCGCAGCCGTTTCCTCGTCCTTCAACAGCTTCGCCAGATCCGGCGCATATCGTTTGTCACTGAACTTCTCCGCGCGTTTTGCAAAGTCCTGATAGGTCAGAAGCGGTGTGCTGGTGTAACGGATTTCGCAGGTCATCCACTCCAGGTCATTCATGAGGTACAGAATCTGTTCCATGATTCCGGTTTCCCGGTACGGTCTTCTGTATTCGCGCACCGTCTTCGCGTACGGTCTTGTCTCTTCGCACGCTTCCAGCAAGTAGGCGCTGATGTTTGCGCTCTCCTTGTAAAACGCATTCCCTGCTTCAAGCCGGTCTCTGGAATAGGTCAGAATCACCTCCGCAATCATGAGCTTACCCGTATCATGCAGTACGCCCATATTGTACGCAAACGCGCACAGCGCATCCTTGTCCGGATATCCGGGTACTTCCTTCAGGCGCTTTGGCATCACCTCCAGCACACGCTCAATAAATGCGCTGCATAATTCTCCCACGCAAAGGCTGTGCATATACGCCTGCGGAAGCACCGAAGCCAAAAGCTCCATCAAAAACTCAGGATAAGAGATGCCCGCATCTGCCCCGTTCAAGGCAAACAACGCCTGCTTCAAATAAGCAAGGATGATGGTTAAGCTTCCAAGCTTCGGCATCCGTTGCGCACTCGTTACAATGCTTTTGTATAACGCCCGGATGAGGTCTGTCTGCTCCTTTGTCAGTGCCTCCTGATCAAGTGTCAGCATGTACTCCGTCAGGGAGAAGATCCGGTTCGTATATCCGTCAAAGGAGTGGTCGTTGAACTGTGCGCCCTCCAAAAGCAGTCGCAGCTCTTCCAGATACCTGTCCTTTGACATCTCCCCGGCAAGGTAGGCGTTGCGGTACATACACTGGTGCAGGGTTTCCTTGGAATTGAGCACGCCGTACGTCACCTTGTCCGCCTTCCAGAGGGCAACCATCTGTCTGGTGTGGAAATTAATCTTCTGCAAAAGGTTTTGCGGAATCCCGGCGCGGTTGTGAAACTCCGTCATGTAGGCAATCCCCTGCAGCGAACGGTAGATGTGATACTGCCAGTTGTACTTCGATGCCTGGTCGATGTAGAACGCGTCATGCGCAAGGGCTAAGCTTCTCTCCATGGCATCAATGTTGCCGGTGATCATTTCCATGGGCTCCGGTTTCTGCGCGGACTCGTAAATCGCGTTCACATATCTGGCATTGACCAGCACAATCTGCTTCGCGGTAAAATCAGGCAGCGAACAAAACTTCTCCTTATCCAGATAGGAAAGCACCTCGTCCGCGGCCGCCATTGCCTTCTCCTGATAGGGCGTAAAGAAATCCGTAACGTCACAAAACCGACCCGAAAGATTCATCAAAAAGTAACAGTCCTCAATGATTCCGTCAAGAACACGCAAGAGATACGTCGTGTCGTTTTTTTGTCTGGCGTCCTTGAGCATCCTGTCATGGACGTGATCGCGCAAAATGACATCCGTGCACTCCACGCCCACCGAATCCAGCAGCAGATCACAGAAGGCAAACAATGCCTCGACCTCATCGTCCGTAAACAGCCTCTCTTCCTTTAACAGCGTAAACAGCTCACGCTCCAGGATGTCCCGGCTGATGGCGGAAAGCTCATGAATCTTTTCATAGTTTTTGATAAACCGCTCACGGTATTCCAAGGCGCTGTCAATCCCCTCAATCTGCGGCGAGGACAGCTCCCTGATCCATTCCGAAAGTTCCGCGTAGCGGCTTAATTCATCCGACTTTGACATCCTCTATGCTTTCTCCATAATGGTCCGCAATGCATCGCGGATTTCACCGTACTTCTTTATGAAGGCGGGTGTGAGCTCCCACACCATCTCTTCCTTCCCCTCCGCGGAGCACCGCTCCAGGCGGAAGGCATCCTCCGCGAAATCAAGCGCACCGATCATCCTCGACGAGCTCTTTAAGGCATGAACCTTGATGTTGTAATTCTTCATATCGCTTTCCGCAAGGAAGCGGTTGAGCATCTCCAGGTTTTCCGGAATCGTGTCGTAGTACTCTTTTAAGATAACCATCAGGGTGTCCACATCCACACAGTTGCGGATTGCGGCACGGAAGCTTAACACACCGCTCATCGTAAAGAGATTGTGCAGCGTCTGTTCGTCAAGCGTTGTTGTTTCCTCCGGCGCCTGCTCCTGTTGCGGCGGCGTCTTAGGTTCCGCAATCTCTAAAACGGCATCGTCGCCTCTCACAATCTTTTCCTGCGGAATGTATTCCAAAAGCACCGTCTCAAGCTTTTCCAAATCAATGGGCTTTGAGAGGTAGTCCGTGAATCCCATTTCCAGATAGCGCTCGCGTGCGCCGAAGACCGCGTCCGCCGTTAAACAAATGACCGGCGTTTCCTTGTTTGCGCCGTTGTTCTGTGAGCGGATGTGCGCAAAGGTGGTCGCCCCGTCCATGCCGGGCATCCGCTGATCCATAAAGATTACGTCATAGACCGTATCCTGCGTGTAGCGCAAGGCTTCCAGCCCGCTTGACGCGGTATCCACTACCAGGCGGTTTCTGCTTAAAAGCTTCTTAAAGACGGTCAGGTTGATCTCCGTATCGTCCACAACCAGCACACGGGCTTTTTGCGCGGTAAACGGCGTCAGCTTGCGGCTGCCGCCCTCATACATCTTGCGGAACCGTTCCTTGAAATCTCCGATCGGGATGGGATCTAAGACCTTCTGCGGAATGCGCACCTCAAAGGTCGATCCCTCGCCGTACGCGCTCTCCACCGTGACGGTTCCCTTCATCAGATCAACAATCTGCTTCGTGATGACAAGCCCTAAGCCCGTTCCTTCAATCGTGGAATTCCGGTCCATGTCCAGCCGTTCAAACTTCGTGAACAGCCTTCCCATATCCTCCGGTTTGATCCCGATGCCGGTATCGGAAACGGAAATGATCAGGCAGGTGTCTTGTTCTTCCCCTTCTTCCGGCAGTTTCTCTTCACCCACCCGCAGGGTGACATGTCCTTCCCGCGTATACTTCACCGCGTTGTTCAACAGATTCGTCATAATCTGGCGGACACGCGTCTCATCCCCGTAGAGACGATCGGGGATTGCAGGGTCAACCTCCGTCCGGAACAACAGGCCGCTTTTTTCCGTACGGAACACGAACATGTTGCAGACATCGCCAATC
>JAFSRL010000251.1 GCA_017446125.1 Lachnospiraceae bacterium | reverse complement strand
GGGCGAGGCGGTCAGGAGCCTGACCTTCATGTTTTTGGAGATGTGGAACGCGGTCAACGCCTCGGACATCGACGATGTTTCCTATGAGAAATATCTTCCGCTGCCGGTTCCGAAGCAGGCGCAGGGGGAGCGGCTGCCTGTCAGCTTATCGGATGAGGGGCTCGTGCAGCCCTATGCGGATTCGCCTTTGGACGATGAGCACGTGGGCGAAAACGTCTATCTGAACATCGTTTCCATGGCAAAGCGTTATGTCTACTTCACGACGCCCTACCTGATCATTACGGACGAGATGAATAAGGTTCTTCGGCTTGCCGCGCGCCGCGGGGTGGACGTGCGCATCATCACGCCCGGCATTCCGGACAAAAAAATCGTCTACAAGCTCACAAGAAGTTATTACGCGCGTCTGGTTGCCTCCGGTGTGAGGATTTTTGAATACACGCCTGGCTTTTTGCACGCGAAGGAATGTGTCTCTGACGATCAGGTCGCGACCGTGGGCACCATCAACCTGGACTACCGCTCGCTTTACCTGCACTTCGAGAACGGCGTCTTCTTCTACGGCGGGCACATCATCGACGATGTGAAGGCGGACTTTGCGAAGCTCTTTCAGGACAGCCGCGAGGTGACGGAAGACTACCGCACGCAAAAGAAGGGACTGCACTTCGGCGAATATTTGCTGCGGCTGCTCTCGCCCTTGCTGTAACGCTTTGCGGCCGGCGCCACATTCTTTGAAAAAAGAAAAGATTATCCGCGGAATTGTGATATAATGAAACCGAGGGGAGAACCAAAGGGTTTCGGGGCCAGGGAGAAGGCAGTATGAGATATGTTGATTTAGACAACATTAAACCGGGCATGCGCTTGGCGCGCCCCATCTACAACAAGGCAGGCGTCCTGCTTTATGAGCGCGGCAGCGCCATCAAGGATTTATCCGTTATCCAGAATATCAAGGGCTTTGGTCTGATCGGGCTGTTTATCTTAGAGCCCACGGAACCCGTTCCGCCCATGACGGAAGAGGACATTGAATTCGAGCGTTTCCAGACCATGATGACCTTCCAGATTCAGGAAGAGCTCAACTATATCATCGAAAAAAAGAAAGACCAGAAGCTCGACACCATCGCGGAGGCGATTATCCGCGCGTACGGGCGGCGCCGAAGAAAAGTCAACTTCATCCAGGGGCTGCGCAGCAAGGATGATTACTACTACAAGCACGCATTGAATGTCGCGATTTTGAGCGCCCTGATTGCGCACGCGATGAACGTGCCGGCCCATGACCAGATGGAGGCCGTGAAGGCGTCTTTGGTGCATGATATCGGCAAGATCCGCATGCCTGCGGAGCTCTACGCGAAGCCGGAGTTAAGCAAGGAAGACAAGGACGCGATCACGCAGTACGAGCTGCAGGGCCACATGCTCATCGGCGAAGCCTTCATGACAGAGCCCAACTTAAAGCGCATCGCGACACAGACACAGCGTATCTTAAAGACCGGCGACTTTGGCGCGGACCTGAAAAAAATCAAGGTATTCCCCGCAACCAGAATCATGACGGTGGCGGAACGCTTTGATTTACAGACCGCGATGCAGCCCGGGCGCGAGCCGTACTCGGAAATCTCCGTCTTACAGGAGATGCGCCGCGCGCCGGAGGTCTATGACTCCAAGGCAATCAACGGCCTCATCAATTCCATTACGCTCTTAATGCCGGGTGCCAGCGTCGTGTTGAGCAACGGTATGAAGGCACTGGTCCTACAGACCGGCGAGGATATCTTACGTCCCATGGTGTTGACCTTTGACACCAACCGCATCATCGATCTTGCGCACCAGCCCGCGGACGACCCCATCTATGTCGTGGATACGGTCAAGACGCTTGACAACCGCGTCGTGATGGATTCGTCGACGTTGAAGCAGTTCGGCTTTACGGCAAAAGCGCAGGACGCGGAAGTGGTGCAGGATACCGCGTATGTACCATCGGAAAACGATTTAACGGAAGAAACGGAGGTAAAACAATGAATCCCATCAAAACAGATCACGCACCGGGTGCCATCGGTCCCTATTCCCAGGCGGTCAAGACAACCGGCCTTGTCTTTGTGTCGGGCCAGCTCCCGATTGACCCCGCAACCGGCGAAATGCCCGCGGATATCAAGTCCCAGACAAGACAGTCCTTAACGAATGCGGAGGCGATTTTGAACGCCGCAGGCACCGGCATGGACCGCGTCTTAAAGACCACCGTCTTTTTGGCGGACATCAATGACTTCGCCGCCATGAACGAGGTCTACGGTACCTTCTTCATCGACGGCGCTTATCCCGCACGCAGCGCCGTGCAGGTCGCAGCGATCCCCAAGGGGGCGCTGGTTGAGATTGAAATGATCGCGGAAGCGTAAGAAGTGAGTCAGGGGGACGGGTGCAGTGACTCATTAGATGACAAAAGGGACGGTTCTGTTTGTCACCTGTTTCCCAAGGTGACAACACAGAACCGTCCCTTCTTGTCATCTC
>JAFSRL010000250.1 GCA_017446125.1 Lachnospiraceae bacterium | reverse complement strand
TCCTGTACATAGTATCTTTTATTAAGAGATGACAAAAGGGACGGGTACATAATGTCACCTGGATGACAAAAGGGACGTGTCCAAATGTCACCTTGATGACAAAAGGGACGGGTACATAATGTCACCTGTTTTCCAAGGTGACATTTGGACCTGTCCCTTATTGTCATCACCCTTCTTGTCATCCTCTACGCAATTATAATAACCTCACACACGAAAAAACAACTCTTGCGCGGTGACCGGAAATCGGTTAGAGTAAAAAGGTAAATAACGTGATCCGTACGACTGACGGAAGTGGGACACCACAGGGGAGTACGGAGTCGGTGATACACCGATGAAACGCCGACCGTCTGGGCAGATTGGGACACGCTCCCGACCTGCCCTTTGTTATTCAGGGTTCAAAGTCAGAGGCGGATATGCTTGCATAATCCGCAGAATGACTTTAGAACCCGCACAGACATGAGGAAGTAGCAATTTGTGAAGCAAATTAGCGGATTCCGAATGGATGTAGGATTGCGGAAGTTGCATCGCAACGAAGCAATCCGTGGAACAAATAAAGTGTAGAGAGGAGACAAATATGGCAAGCTACAAATCAGACATTGAGATCGCAAGAGAGGTAAAGGGCGCACCGATTCTGGAGATTGCGAAAAAGGCAGGTATTCCGGAGGACTATCTTGAGCCTTACGGAAAAAACAAGGCGAAGGTCGACATGGCGTATTTCGACGATCCGAAGGTCAAGAGCGCGCAGGACGGCAAGCTGATCCTTGTCACCGCAATCACACCGACCCCCGCCGGAGAAGGCAAGACAACGACCACGATCGGACTTGCGGACGGATTGCGCAAGCGTGATAAAAACGCGATGGTCGCGATGCGTGAGCCCTCTTTGGGACCGGTCTTTGGCGTGAAGGGCGGCGCCTGCGGCGGCGGTTACGCACAGGTCATCCCCATGGAGGACATCAACCTGCACTTCACGGGCGACTTCCACGCAATCGGCGCGGCGAATAACCTTTTGGCGGCGATGCTTGATAACCATATTCAGCAGGGGAACAGCTTAGGGATCGATCCCAAGCGCATCACCTGGAAGCGTGCCGTCGACATGAATGACAGACAGCTGCGCAACATTGTGGACGGCCTGGGCGGCAGGATGCAGGGCGTGCCCAGAGAAGACGGATTTGACATCACGGTTGCTTCGGAGATCATGGCAGTCTTTTGCCTGGCAGAAGATCTTACGGATTTAAAGAAGCGGATTGGGCGCATCATCGTGGCATATACCTATGACGGAAAGCCCGTGACTGCGGATGACCTTAAGGCATCCGGCGCCATGACGGTGCTGTTGAAGGATGCGTTAAAGCCGAACCTCGTGCAAACGCTTGAGGCGACACCTGCCTTTGTGCACGGCGGACCCTTTGCGAACATCGCGCACGGCTGCAACTCCGTGATTGCGACACGCATGGCGTTGAAGTGCGCGGATTATGTCGTGACGGAAGCAGGCTTCGGCGCGGACTTGGGTGCGGAAAAATTCCTCGACATCAAGTGCCGCATGACAGGTCTTGTCCCCGATGCGGTCGTTATGGTCGCGACGGTCAGAGCCTTAAAGTATCACGGCGGCGTTGCGAAGGCGGACTTGAACACGCCGAACCTTGAAGCGCTTGAGAAGGGCTTACCGAACCTCCTGCAGCATGTCGAGAACATTACGAAGGTTTACAAGCTGCCCTGCGTTGTGGCGATCAATGCCTTCCCGACGGATACGAAGGAAGAGCTGCAGCTTGTGGAAGACAAGTGTAAGGAGCTGGGCGTCAACGTTGCGCTCTCCGAGGTCTGGGCGAAAGGCGGAGAGGGCGGCATCAAGCTCGCAGACGAAATCATCCGTCTGTGCGACGAGAGCACAAAGACCATGTCCTTCTCTTATGACACGAAGGACACAATCGAGAAGAAGCTGGAGGATATCTGCAAGAACGTATATCACGCGGACGGCGTGCAGCTCTTGCCTGCGGCCGCAAAGCAGTTGAAGGAGCTGACGGACTTAGGTTTTGGCGACATGCCCATCTGTATGGCGAAGACGCAGTACAGCTTCTCCGATGACGCGGATTTAAAGGGCGCGCCGAAGGGCTTCACCGTCACAGTACGCAACCTGAAGGTTTCCGCCGGTGCGGGCTTCATCGTTGCCTTAACCGGTGACATCATGACGATGCCCGGCCTTCCGAAGGTCCCCGCCGCCGAGGCGATCGACATCGACGCGGACGGAAATATCGTAGGACTGTTCTGAGGCGGAAAGTGTTCCGCAGCAGCAGATGAAAAGCGCCCCCGCGGGGGCGCTTTTATTGGACAAAAGGGCCGCTGTCAGATGACAAAAGGCAGATGACAAAAGGGACGGGTACATAATGTCACCTGCTTTTCAAGGTGACATTTGGACCTGTCCCTTTTGTCATCTTAAATCCCCACTTGACATCTGAAATCTATATGATATCATAATGATATCAGAATAAATCAAACCATTGTTACGCTCCCCACGGAGCCAAAGGAGGAACCCACATGACAGAAAAAGTACTCACCAACAAAAAGTTCGGCATGCTGATGCTCTTTGTCCTCATCCTGATGATTCCGGTACTGGGCTTTTTATTCCTGCTCGGCGTAGGACTTGAGAGCGGCATTCTGACCTTCCTGTCAATCTTTTTGTTTGTATTTGACATCATCGGCTTTGCCGGATTAAAGATCCTGCGTCCGCAGGAGGGTCTTGTCCTGACACTGTTCGGAAAGTACTACGGCACCTTGAAGGGAGAGGGCTTTTATTATGTGAATCCGTTCTGTGCGGCAATCAATCCCGCCGCCGGCACCAAGCTCAGACAGTCGGGCGATGTGGGCAGCAGCGAAGCGGAGGGCGTCCCCGCGGGCAAGCAGGTGGATGCTTCCGTATTCAGCAAAAAGGTTTCCCTAAAGGTCATGACGCTCAACAACGCGCGCCAGAAGATCAACGACGTCCTGGGCAATCCGGTTGAGATCGGGATCGCCGTGATGTGGCGCGTGGAGGACACCGCGAAGGCTGTCTTCAACGTGGACAACTACAAGGAGTTTTTATCCCTGCAATGTGACTCCGCACTGCGTGACATCGTCAGGCTTTATCCGTATGATGTTTCGCAGGGGGTCGATACCACGGGCGACGGCATGGAGGACGACGGTTCGTTGCGCGGCTCCTCGACAATCGTGGCTGCGAGGATCAAGGACCGGATCCAGGAAAAAGTCGCGGAGGCGGGCCTGACCATCATCGATGCCAGAATCACGTACCTTGCCTATGCGCCCGAGATCGCGGCGGCGATGCTGCAGCGCCAGCAGGCGTCGGCGGTTGTGGATGCGAGAAAGCTGATCGTGGACGGCGCGGTCGGTATGGTGGAGATGGCGTTGGAGCGCCTGAACGAAAAAGAGATTGTGCAGTTGGATGAAGAACGCAAGGCCGCCATGGTTTCGAACCTGCTGGTTGTTTTGTGCGGCAATACGGAAGCGCAGCCTGTCGTCAATGCGGGGAGCTTGTATTAAATGGCGGAAAAGAAGCAGATACCGCTGCGTGTCAATGAAAAACTCTATAACGCGCTTGTCGCCTGGGCGGAGGATGACTTCCGCTCCGTGAAC
>JAFSRL010000032.1 GCA_017446125.1 Lachnospiraceae bacterium | reverse complement strand
GGTGACATTTGGACCTGTCCCTTTTGTCACCTCATAACTCACTCACCGCGCCTCAAGACACTTCTGCAGCGCCAACGTCCCCGTGCGTGCAACCTCCACCACGGAAATGCTCTTAAAAAGCGCCAAAAACAGCTCCACCCGCTCCGGCAGGTCGCAGAGCTGAATCATCATCATGTTCGTCGAAACGTCCACAATCTTCGCGTCCATGATTTCGCACATTTCCATGATGTCCTTGCGGTTGCCCTTGTTGTACTTCACCTTGATGAGCAACAGCTCCCGGCTGATTGACTCCGAGGACTTAAAGGTGTTCACCTTGATGACATCGAGCTTTTTGTTGAGCTGCTTCTCAATCTGCTCGATCATGCGCTCGTCGCCGCTGCTCACAATCGTCATGCGCGACACGCTCTTATCATCCGTCTCGCCCACGGCAAGCGAATCGATATTAAAGCTTCTGCGTGCAAACAGCCCTGCCACCTTGCTGAGGACACCCGCGCGGTTTTCCACAAGAACCGAGTATATACGTTTCATAGTCTTCTCCTTCTTTTCCGCCGCATTACATTTGCTTTCGTTAAGTGCTTCCGGTCACCAGATCATCCGGATCAATCATAACCTCAAGGATGCCGGCATTCTTGTCCTTCAAAAACTTCATCACCTTTTCCTTCACATCCGCATCCTTCTTCACGACGTCATACGCAAATCCGTATGCCTTCGCGATATAGGAAAAGTCCGGATTGCCGGAAAGCGAAATCCCGTGATACCGGTCTTCATAGCTGTGATGCTGGTACTCTCTCACCATGCCCAAAACGCCGTTGTTCAAAATCACAATCTTGACCGGCACATCGTACTGCTTCATCGTTGCCAGCTCCTGCATCGTCATCTGGAAGCCGCCGTCGCCGCAGACCGCAACGACCTGTGTCTTCGGCTTCGCGATCTTTGCTCCGATTGCCGCAGGCAGGGCATAGCCCATCGTCCCCATGCCGCCGGAGGTTAAATACCTTCCGTCGCGCACCCAGTAATAGCGGCAGCTCCACATCTGGTTCTGCCCGACATCGACGACATAGATGCCGTCGTCCTTCATCTTCTTAGAAAGCGTCGTGATGAAGTCACCGGCATTCACATACTTCTTCGAGGTCTTGTAGCGCGCCTCAACCATTGTCTTTTCATATCCCTGTAAGGTCTTCACCCAGTCCTTGTGCGGCTTTGTGGGCACCATCTTATTCAACTGCGCAAAGATGTGTCCGATATCGCCCACCAGCGGAATCGTGGGACCCGCGTTTTTTCCGATTTCCGCGGGGTCCACATCGATGTGGATTAAGACCTTTCCGTCCGTGATGATTTCCGGACGGTTGACCGCACGGTCCGCGACTCTTGCACCCACAATCATCACAAGGTCCGCCTCGTTCAAAGCGCGGTTCGCATACGGGCGCCCGTTGTTTCCGACCATGCCAAAGTACAGCGGATCCTCCGTGGGCATGACACCGATTCCCATCATCGTGGAAACCACCGGAATGTCATTCATTCTTGCAAACTTCCGGATGGCATCCGTCGCGTCGGAGAGGTGAACACCGCCGCCGGCACAGATCACAGGG
Organism: Lachnospiraceae bacterium; assembly: GCA_017446125.1. Lineage (GTDB taxonomy): Bacteria > Bacillota > Clostridia > Lachnospirales > Lachnospiraceae > Butyrivibrio. The sequence continues at coordinate 5,921 of JAFSRL010000032.1, read as the reverse complement.
CGACGCGCCTTATCGATTTCCTTGATGACCTTCTTGATCTGTACGGCGTTGCCCTCGACCGTGGGCTTATAGGTCCGCATCGAAACGGTTTCGGGATAGTTGAATTTTTGCAGCTCCCGCATCTGCACATCAAAGGGAAGGTCGATCAGCACCGGACCCTTACGGCCCGATCCCGCAATGTAAAACGCCTCCTTCATGATGCGCGGCAGCTCCTTTTCGTCGCGCACGAGATACGAGTGCTTGACGAAGCTCTCCGCGGCACCCGTGATGTCTGCCTCCTGAAACACGTCGCTTCCGATGAGCTGCGAATTCACCTGCCCCGTGATGCACACCAAAGGAATGCTGTCCGCAAAAGCGGTCGCAATGCCGGTAATCAGATTCGTGGCGCCGGGGCCCGAGGTCACGACAGCGACACCGACCTTACCCGTCACGCGGGCATATCCGGATGCGATGTGTGCGGCGGACTGCTCCTGCCGCACCAGCACTGTCTTTACGGAGGAATCCCTTAAGGCATCAAAGACCGGACAAATCGCAACGCCCGGGTACCCGAAGACCACCTCCGTTTTTTCTTTTTCCAAACATTTCACCAAAGCTTCTGCTGTCAGCATACCGTAAACCTCCTAAGCCTTTATTGACAGGATCCGCTGCGCGACCTTGACGGCCTGACCGGCGTCGTCGGAATATCCGTCCGCATGAATCTCGTTCGCGTAATCCTCCGTGACAACCGCGCCGCCCACCATGATGCGTGCGCGCAGTCCGGCTTCCTTCACAAGCGCCACCACGTGCTCCATCTCCTGCATCGTCGTTGTCATCAAATCGGAAAGCGCGATGATGTCCGCGTCCACCTCCCTCGCCATTTCGACGATTGTCTTAGCAGGAACATCCTTTCCAAGGTCATACACCTCAAACCCGTAGTTCCGTAACATCAATGTTACCAGATTTTTGCCGATGTCGTGAATATCCCCGTGCACCGTCGCAATCACAATCTTGGGGCTCGCCCCCTGCGTCGCGCGGTCCTCCGCGAGCAAGGGCTCCAAATACGCAATCGACGTCTTCATCGCCTCCGCCCCCGCAATGAGCTGCGGCAGGAAATACTTTCCGCTGTCAAAGAGATTCCCGACCTCCTCGATCGCCGGCATAAGCGCCTCATCCAAAACCGCCTTTGCACCGGCACCGCTTTCCAACGCCTTCACGGTATCCGCAAGGATTGCCTTCTTGTTGCCCTTCAAAACATCCTCATACACAACCTGCAACGGCGTCCGCGCATCCGGCTTTTCGGCAACGCCCGCCACCTGCTCATCCTTCACATTCCCCTCGATGCGTTTTAAGTACGTCGTATCCGCATCCTTCTTCGCAATCAGCAAATCCGACGCCGCGGCAACATTCATCAAAAGCTGCTGCGAGGGGTTTGCAATCGCCATCGTCATTCCCTCACAAATCGCCATCGCAAGAAACGCCGCATTCACAATCCCCCGTTCGGGCAGGCCGAAGGAAACATTGGACAACCCGCCAATCGTCGCAAGCCCCTGCGTCTTGCAGTAGCGGATGGTCTGAAGAAACATCCGGCCGGCCTCCTTGTCTGCGGCCACCGTCGCAACCAGTCCGTCAACAACCAGGTCTTCCTTCTTCAGTCCGTACGATTTCGCAATCTCATACAGCCGGTCGACATTGTCGAGCTTCTCATCAATATCCTTCGGCAGGCCCGCCTCACCGACGGGTAACAAAATCACCATCGCGCCGTACTTTGCCGCAAGGGGAAATACCTTTTCCGGCTTTCCTTTTTCGAGCGAAACGGAGTTGATGAGCGCGCGCCCGGGATAGATGCGCAGCGCCTCCTCCATTGCTTCTGTGTCAGAGGTGTCGATACACAAAGGAAGGGATGTCACCTGTGTGACCTCCGTGACAACCTCTTTCAATAATTCCTTTTCGTTCACGCCGCTCATCCCGACGTTAACGTCTAAGATGGCCGCGCCGTCCTCTTCCTGCGTTTGCGCAAATGTGGTGACGAGGTCCAAACGCCCCGAACGAAGCTCCTCTTGAAGCCTCTTTTTGCCGGTCGGGTTGATGCGCTCGCCCACAATCAGGAAGGGGTCGTCCAGCTTGAATTGCAACAAGGCGCGCTCCGAGGTCAGCCGCCGGACACCCTCGCGCGGCTTATATTGGTAGCTGCGCTCTTCCACGGAAAGCTTCAACATTTCTTCCCGCATACTTTGAATGTACGCCGGTGTCGTGCCGCAGCAGCCGCCCACAATCTTTGCGCCCGCACGCACGAGATCGACCATTTCCCGCGCAAAGGTTTCCTCGTCCATGGAGTAAACCGTTTCGCCGGATGCGTTCGTTTCCGGCAGTCCCGCATTCGGCTTCGCGATGACGGGAATCGAAACGGCATCTGCCATTGCCTGAATGACAGGAAGCATCTTCAAGGGACCGGCACCGCAGTTCGTTCCGACAGCCGCAGCACCCAAGGCTTCCAGCGTGACCGCGACGGATGCCGGGTCGTTTCCGAATAAGGTCTTCCCGTCTTCTTCAAAGGTCAGCGTCACCATGACCGCAAGGTCACTCACCTCCTTCGCCGCGATGAGCGCAGCCCGGCACTCCTGCAGCGAAAGCATCGTCTCCACAACAAGAAGGTCGACCCCCGCATGCTCCAGAATCGAAATCTGTTCCTTATAGACATCGACCAGCGCTTCAAACGTCATGTCGCCCGTCGGAACAAGCTGCCTGCCGGTCATCGTGATGTCACCCGCAATCAGGACATTGTCCCCCGCCTGTTCTCTTGCCATTTTCACAAGCGTTGTATTGAGTTCTTCGACGCGGTCGCCGAAGCCGTATTCGTCAAGCTTCACGCGGTTGCCGCCAAAGGTGGGCGCATAAAGAATCTCCGTCCCGGCATCAATGTATCCTTTTTTCAATGCGTTGATGGGCTCCGGATGTTCTGTGAGCCACACCTCGGGACATACGCCGGAGGGCATCCCGGCCTTTTGCATGTTCGAGCCGGTCGCCCCGTCAAGGAAGACAATCCCCTTGGTTTCGATGAAGTTGATAAACATCTGTCTGTTCATTCAGCCGTTATTCCTCAACAAACTCCACATCCTCGCCTTCCGGAATTTCCCCGTGGAGAATGTCGATGATGTATTGCAGTCTTTTGTTTGCACGCTCGTACAATGCGCCCGCTTCCTCTTCTGCGGCCGCATCATATTCGTTGTCGTACGCCTCATGATATTTCGCGACCGCCTGCGACATATAGTCCGCCGCTTCATGAGGCAAATCCCCGAGCGTCATAAACTCCTCCGGAATCTCATACGCCGCCATTTCCGTAAACGCACGCTCCATATTGTCGAGATTGTGCAACAGCGTTTCCTCCGCGTCCTCCGCCATGGGATCGATTGCGTTCATGTTGGAATCGTAAAGCGCAATCACGCCGAAAAACCGTTCCATCTTATCCTTGTAATCCGTCAGCTCCTGTGAAGCACCGCCGCAGCCGGCTAGCAGAAATGCAAGTGCAAACACCGCAAGGACGCGGCATTTGTTTTGAGTTGCTTTTATCAGACGCATAAACTTTTTCATACACTCCTCAATCATTGAACAAACCGATAAAAAATACATGGGCGTCTGAAACGACCCATGTATCTAAGTATACCATGAAATGCGCTTCATCGCATTTTCAGCCTGTAGTATCGATCGCGTCAATTTATCTTCGGATTTAATGAGTTAGAGATACACCTATATATGATAACTCATCAGGATTACACTATTACTTTAAAGCCATTGCTAAATAAATGCAAGTTCAGTATCTTTTTTCCACATCAGTCTTGATATTAGCCGTTCTGCCATGTTATAGTTTATCTTGGTGCTGCCTAAACGGTGGCGGTTGGCCCTCTGACAGAGGGACTGTGACCCTCTTTAACATAATCCGTCTTTGAGCGGAAATACTGTGAAAGGAGGGCGATGCAGATGTTGACGATTGAAGGCCTGATAGGAGTGATCGCTTTGTGCGTAACTTGCTTCGGTGTCGGATACGCCATCGGAAGCAACGATAAAAAGAACTCACAGAAATAGCCGCCCAAGCCTCGTAAACTGAGCGGCTATTCTGTAGCCAATCTTATACGGGCCAACCGTTGCTGTACGGGCAGCACCTTTTCTATTATTATATTACGGCAACTTGACACTTCTGTCAAATCTGACCGTTCTTTCGAAAAACTACTTTCCCTTCCACAACAGTCATATGTACACTCAGATTCTCATCTATTACAACAAGATCTGCCTTTCCGTCAGGCGCAAGCACTCCACGACTGTTCTCCATCGAAAACAAATGCGCAGGATTCTCTGTTAAAAGCGGAATCACGCTCTCCAAAGATCTACCACTAAACTGCACAAGATTACGAAGTGCTCTGTCAAGCGTCAGCGTACTACCTGCCCTACTTCCACCGTCTTTTAATGTCGCGTCGCCGTCTTTGACCACAATCTCATTGACACCCAACATGTACTCGCCGTCGCCGAGCCCTGCCGCCATGACACTATCCGTGATTGCAATGACGCGTTCACATCCCTTGGCATTCAGGATCAGACGAATCGTTGCCGGATGCAGATGCAGGCCGTCACAGATCATCTCGCAAAAGACATTTCTTTCCTCCAGCACTGCACCGAAGATCGCCGGCTCACGCTGATGCAAAAGACGCATCGCATTTCCGGTATGTGTCGCGGCCACTGCTCCCGCGCGAATCGCCCGTATTGACGTATCATAATCCGCCGCGGAATGGCCAATCGCAACGCATATCCCCATCTCTTTCAGCGCAGGGATCAACTCCAACGCTCCCGGCAGTTCCGGCGCGATTGTGATGTATCGGATATTTCCTTTTGCCCGATCCTGATATCTTCTGATCAGTGCGATATCGGGCAAACGCAGCATCTGTTCCGGCATAGCTCCTTTATAAGCAGGCGAGAGAAACGGTCCTTCCAGATGAATGCCATGAAGTAAGGCGCCATCATGTCTCAACGCCTGCCATTCCAAAAACGCGTCGATCGCACGCATCGTGATCTCTTCCGTATCCGTCAGAACAGAACAGAGCCATCCGGTCGTACCACACGAAGCAAAAAAGACAGACATCTTCTCCAGGTCTTTGGCAGACGCATGATTCACGTCAATGCCGACTGCTCCGTGCGTATGAATGTCTATAAATCCGGGTATCATCTTATGACCGGTCAGGTCATGGATCTCCTCATCTTCCGCAGGCTTTAGCGCAGTGCCGATCTCACAAATCCTATCATCAACCGTGCGCAGATCACATACGACAAACCCGTGGTTTATATAGATGGAACCGTTTTGAAACAGCATATTGAAACGTCCTCCTTGTTGCCTCTTTCATTATACCACACGGTTAATTACTCGCTTGACACAAACATTCATTATCGCCACAATAGAAGTATGGATGAATTATTGTTGCAAATCGCACGAAGGTTCGATGCGGATGGCGAGCCTCTGACTGTCTCACCTCACGCAGGTGGTTTTATTAATCATACTTATTTGGTGGAGACAGACAGGGGCGTGAAATATCTGTTGCAGCAGGTGTCACACACCGTTTTTCCGGACATTCCGGCATTGATGAACAACCTGACTGCCGTAACAGCGCACATCCGTGCCAAAGAAAGCGATCCGAGAAAAGTCCTGACTGTCGTCGCAACAAAAGACGGCGAAAACTTCTGTCAGGATGATGCCGGCAATTACTGGCGTATGCTTGTGTTTGTTGAAAACAGCATCTGCCTGCCCTTTCCGGAAACGCAAACCGACTTCTATGAAACAGCTGTTGCGATCGGTCGTTTTGCCCAATACCTGGATGATTTCCCGACAGAACAACTCACAGAAAGCATAAAGGATTTTCACCACACACCCCGCCGTTTTGAGCAATTTCATCGGGTGATTG
>JAFSRL010000249.1 GCA_017446125.1 Lachnospiraceae bacterium | reverse complement strand
CTGACTCATTTTTCGGAAAAACGAGTCAGTGTACCCGTCCCCCTGACTCATTTCCGCCACCCAATTATCGTGTGCGTCCTGGCCTACGGTCTCATTAGCGCGAACATGACACCTATCCTCTTCACACGCGGCGACATCGGTGCCGGACGAATGCAGTCCATTGTATGGGCGCAGTATATCCTGTTGCTGGTGCTGGCGGTGTTTTATGTACTGGGGCATGCTGCAGGGCGACTGGAATCCGTGAAGAAGCGTTTCTTTAAAAACTTCGAGGAAGCGGCGATGAAGGCAAGGCTTTTGCGCGGGTACGTCGCGGTAGTCCTTGTGCTGTTTGTCGCTGGTTCCGCATTGAGTCTGGGCGTGAATTCGCACTTTTATTCTTCGGCAAGCGCCGCGACGGATCTTGTGAACGGGAACGCGGTGCGTTACCGCACCGAAAGCGAGGAACGGCTTAATGTGTTACTGACGGACGATAAGAATCCGGTGATTCCCGCCTACACCGCAAGACCGGAACTGCTCTTCTTCTCCGACATCACGCCGGATGAAACGGAATGGATCAACACCGCAATGGCGGAGTATTACCACAAGGATACGGTGCGGGTTGGGAATGAGTGACATGAAAGGTTCGCCGGGATTTGATTACAACGAAATCATGAGAGAGCCCCTCCTGCCCGAAGGCAGGACGTGTGACATTCTGGGTGTGAAGATTGCGGTGACGAATCTTCACACCGTGATCCGGCAGTTGACGAATCACTTGGAGGAATACCGCGGGAATTACGTCTGTGTGACGAACGTGCACACGACCGTCATGGCGCATGACAACAAAAAGTATCTCGCGGTGCAAAACGGCGGCATCATGGCGGTGCCGGACGGGAAACCCTTGCGGCTTGTCTGCAGGCGCAAAGGTTTCGCGATGGCGGAGCGTGTCGCGGGACCGGACTTAATGCCTGCGCTGCTTAAGTTTTCGGAAGAAAAGGGTTACCGCCATTTCTTCTTCGGCGGCACACAGGAAACACTCGCAAAGCTGAAAGAGAACCTGGAAACACAATTTCCGAAGCTGCAGATTGCGGGCACGTATTCTCCGCCCTTCAAGCCGCTGTCTGAAATCTCAAAAGAAGAGATGCAGGAGATGACGGACAGGATCAACGCGACGAACCCTGATTTTGTCTGGGTGGGCCTGGGCGCTCCGAAGCAGGAGCTGTGGATGGCGCGGCAAAAAGGGAAGGTCAACGCCATCATGCTGGGCGTGGGGGCGGCCTTTGATTTCCACGCGGGCACCATGCGGCGTGCGCCGAAATGGATGCAGGAAATGTACTTAGAGTGGCTCTACCGCCTGATCAAGGATCCAAAGCACCTGCTGGGGCGGTACTTGAAGACGAATTTTAGGTTTATTTGGCTGAATGTAATCGGGAAGTGATATCAGAACATGGATGTTCAATGCCGGGACAGCAGCAGTCTATTGAACCACGGATGGTGAAATTGCTGCTGTCGTGGTACAATTTATAACGTATGGTTTTCAGTTCGATGACATTCCTGTGGATCTTTTTGCCGGTGGTGCTGGTGATCAACCTGCTGCTGGGAAGAATCCCGGGAAAGAAGATACAACTTCAGAATATCTGGCTTTTGCTGGTATCGCTCTTCTTCTATGCATGGGGAGAGCCTTTCTATGTGTTGCTCTTGATGTTCTCCGTTGTGATGAACTACTGCGCAGGACTGTTGATGGAGCGCTACGCACACAAAAAGGGTCTTATCCTTGCGGGGGATGTGGTGTTGAACTTAGCGCTCTTAGGCTACTTCAAGTACTGCAATTTCTTCCTGAACACCCTGGATCACTTGTTGCCGTTTATAAATCTGCCGCGCACGAAAATCGCGCTGCCTATCGGCATCAGTTTCTTTACCTTCCAGGCGATGAGCTATGTGATTGACTTATACCGCGGCAGGTACAGGGCGCAGAAGAATCTGTTCAACCTGGCGCTTTACATTTCCTTCTTCCCGCAGTTGATCGCGGGCCCCATCGTCAAGTACCGCGACATCGATACGCAGATTATGGGACGCGAGGTAACGGTGGAGAAGTTTGCCTTCGGCGTACGCCGGTTTATCTATGGTCTTGGGAAGAAGGTTATTATTGCGAACATCATGGCGCAGAGTGTGGATAAGCTTTTTGCAATCGATGCGTCACAGATGACGACCAAAGCGGCATGGCTGGGCGCGCTGTTTTATACGCTGCAGATTTATTACGACTTTTCCGGTTACTCCGATATGGCGATTGGTTTGGGAAAGATGTTCGGGTTTGATTTTTTGGAGAACTTCAATTATCCGTACATCGCGGACTCCATCAAGGATTTCTGGAGGAGATGGCACATTTCGTTGAGCTCCTGGTTTAAGGAATATCTGTACATTCCGTTGGGCGGCAACCGCAAGGGGGAGGCGAGAACGTACATCAACCTGTTCATCGTGTTTGCGGTGACGGGGCTATGGCACGGCGCAAGCTGGAACTTTGTGGGCTGGGGGCTGTATCACGGCATGTTCTTGATTATCGAGCGCATCGGGTTCTCTAAGGTCGTTGAAAAGCTGGGGCCGTTTAGGTATGCCTATGCGTTTCTTGTGGCGATGATCGGTTGGATTTTCTTCCGCGTGGAGAGCGTGGGGGATGGTCTCAACATGGTGCGCTGCATGTTCCTGCCCTTTACCGTCGCAGCGAACGGCGTTGCGATGCTGCCGCCGGAGACGGTATCTTCGCTGACGGTGCTTGTGTGTGTGCTGGGATTGATTGGCGCGGGACCGTTGCAGAAGCTTAGTGAGTCAGTGGGGACGGG
>JAFSRL010000248.1 GCA_017446125.1 Lachnospiraceae bacterium | reverse complement strand
GACAATATCACGTACATACCCATGCTCCGCGTCCGATCCGTCCGCGAGGCAGAGCTGCCAGTTTTCGTAGGTCTGGTTGATGACCGACTCAATCATGTCACGCAGGTATTTCTCCGGCGTGTTGTATAAGGGAACCAGAATGGAAATGAGCGGCATCGCATCCTTGCCATGCTTTTCGGCAAGCGCAGCGATTTCCTCACGCTCTTTTGCCCGCCCGGACTCATCCGGAAAGCTTAAGGACCCGTAGTGGGCAAATGCCTTGCGCTCCGTCGCTTTATATTTTAACTTGCGCACCACACCCGCCGGTGTGCCGCAGTTTTTCACACGGTCGATCTGGCGGATGACAAAATGCATGCCCTTGCGCACGGGTGTCGACGCCTTCCAGACCGGATTCGATTTGATCCGGTTGAGCTTAAACTCGAGGTCCTGATTTTGGTCCTCAAGTTCCGCCACGCGCTCCGCGAGGTCTGCACTTTTTAACTTTTCACGTTCGTACGCTTCTTTGTAATCCATACCTTAGAGTATAGCATAAAAGCCATCATCGCGAGCGCGGTGTAGAACAATCCCATGTTGTAGATTATGTACCGCGGCTGCGGAAAAATCATGAGGCCCACCACGCCGGCATTGATGAGGATGGCGAGGAAGGTGAGTTCCGCGAGGCGGAGTGTGCCTATACGATTGGAGGTGACAAAGGGGACGGGTCCAAATGTCACCTGACCTTCGTCAGTCTCTGCTTTTGCGGAATCCGGACGGTGACATTTGGACCCGTCCCCTTTGTCACCTCTGAACAACAGCACGTACATCACTACATACACCACATACAGCATGAGCGACACCGGCACCAGCGCCGGGTGGATGCGGGCGTTGGTCGCAACGAGACCCTTTGCGAAGTTGATGCAAAAGATTTGAAGAAGGTCCCCTTTCTTCTGCCCCATCAAAACGCGGTTGAATTCCTGCGCGATTGTGTCGTAGGCAATCTCCGCGTCGACACCGGTAAAGCCGCGTTCCGCAAGGTATTCCGCAATCATGGAATCGCAGACCTCATAGCCGATGACCTCATAGCTTGCGGCGTACTGCTCCCCAAGAGCAAGCCATGCGTCATGACCGGGCGTGTCGTTTTCGTCCATATTCTTCACACCGGTCATGTGTTGCATACCAACCGTACCGGGCCCGGTGTCTGTGGAATGAACGATCGTCTTCCTCACCCTCGCAAGCGCTTCTTCAAACGCCTCTTCTGCCGTTCCTTCTGTTTGCTGTCCCTCCGCATCAATATAATATCGGGCGGTCCCTTCATCAAAGTTCTTCTTTAAAATTCCCATCTCATCGCAGGTGGCAAGAATGTCGGTGAACAGTTCGCACAGACCGCCGGTCTGGCAGTTTTGGAAGTAGACCGTATCCTCGTCGGGATCCGCGGAATATAAAAGCGTGCACATCATTCCTTTGCCGTTGCCGGTGTGTGTAACGGCGCGGTCATGGACAGCCGCGTTGTAGGCGCGCTCGAAGCCGTTGTTGGCGAGGAAAATGAGCGCGATGAGGGCGATGGTGGGGAGCAGGCGAGTCAGGGGGACGGGTACACTGACTCGTTTTTCCGAAAAATGAGTCAG
>JAFSRL010000247.1 GCA_017446125.1 Lachnospiraceae bacterium | reverse complement strand
GTGACTCATTTTTGTGAAAATGAGTCACTGTACCCGTCCCCCTGACTCTCACGGCTTACGGAACCATCGTGTGCGATTCGATAATCGCGTCCGTGACGGTGGCGAATTCTTCGCCGGTTACGCCGCCACTGCTTTCCACGGCAAGGTAGATCACGTCGCCGTCCGACAAGTCGGAGGTGAAGACGAAGATTGTCAGGTATAACCCGTCGCGGTACTTAGATGTAATCATGTGTCCGTACAGTCCGTCGCGTTCCACGACATCGTCGATATAGGCGACGCCTGTTACATCGTGTGATTCACAAAGACTCTTTGCGATGTCGTCCACGTCGTCGTCCTGATAGTTGATCATATTGACGATGTACTCCCCGTCCGAACAGACGCCGGATTCGGAGCCGATTTCGTGATACGGTCTCCAGCCTTCGCCGGGCGGCGTGACAAATCCGGTTTTCGTGCTGCCGAAGCTCTTACCTTCCGCAACATTCTGGGCCTCATCTTCGCTCATCTCTTCACTGTAGTCCGAAGAGAAATCAAACCCCGCAGCAACCGCCTTGACCTTCTTCCCCTGCAGGTCGCGGATAATGGCATCGTCCGTATAATACGCCATCTTATCGCCAACCAGATTCAGGGTGAAGGCAAGCGTGAGTTCCTCCAATTCCGTGAAGTCTGTTTCCTCATACGGATCCGTAATCGTAAGCTTGCGGCTGATGGTGTCGCCTGCCGCAATGAGGTCGTAGTCATAATCGATGTGAGCAGTAATATGATTTTCGAGCAAGGGTCCGGACACGGAAAGCGACAAATCGCTGTCCTCATTGTTCTCAATCTCCAGCATCATAACAATCTCGTCCTCGGAAATATCCATATCCAGATTGGAGGAGATGATAACATCGACGTTCGCCTCTTCGTTTCCGTCAAACAGCATGGTCAAATCAGACGTTTTCTTGCTGCTCTTGGAGCTTTTTTTGGATTCCTTTCTGGATTCCTTTTCGGACTCTTTTGCGGACTCCTTCCCAGAGCCAAAGCCCATCAGTTTTGAAGCGGCATAACCGCCGCCTGCAAGTAAGAGCACAACGACCGCAACAATACCGATAATAAGAGGAGCTTTGTTCTTCTTTTTCTCCGGTTGAGATGTGGGACCCGCTTCGGCAATCACCGCGCCGCAAGCGGCACAGAATTTTGCGTCTTCCGCGATGGGCTTTCCGCAGTTGGTACAGAATTTCATGTTGATACTTCCCCCTTTCAAAGGACTTTCATTTCGGTTCTCATAACAAGAACCGCAAAACAACTCAAAACGTCTCATATTATACACTATTTATGAGGCGCCTTGCTATTCTTTTCTCCGGTTGTGATATAATTTATTCATGGTTACAAAGAGAGATTTCACATACGATTCCGGCGACAAAAAGACCCGGATTCATGCCGCAAAGTGGGAGCAGGAAACGGCGCTGAAGATTAAGCCTGCGGCGATTCTGCAGATTGTGCACGGCATGGCGGAATACATCGACCGCTACGACGCCTTTGCGCGGTACATGGCATCGCACGGGCTTGTGGTTGTGGGCAACGATCACTTAGGGCACGGGCAGTCCGTTTCCGAAGGGCATCCGTACGGTTACTTTTGCAAGGACGATCCCGCGACGGTGGTCGTGGAGGACGTGCACCGCTTAACGGAAATGACGAAGAAGGAATACCCGGATGTTCCTTACATTCTCTTCGGTCACAGCATGGGCAGCTTTATCGCGCGGGATTACTTGACATGCTTTGGCAATGAGATTGACGGCGCCATCATCCAGGGCACCGGCTACCAGGCAAGCTCTTTGGCGCACGCCGGAAAAGCGGTTGCTGCGGTGCAGAAAATAGTTACCGGCGCAAAGCATCCTTCCGGTCTCATGAATGCAATCGCGTTCGGCGGATACTTGAAGAACATCCATCCGCTGCGCACGAAGATGGACTGGCTTTCTTACAATGAAAAGAATGTGGATGATTATATCGCGGACCCGCTGCTGGGATTCACGTTTACGGTGAACGGCTTCGAGTGTTTGATGGATTTGGTTCTGCGCTCCGGAGATGTGAAGCGGATGGAAAACATCCCGAAGGAGTTACCGGTGTATCTGTGCTCCGGCGAGGACGATCCGGTGGGCGACAACAGTGCGGCGGTGAAGAAGCTGTACGGCGTTTACAAGGATGTGCTGAAGCTGCGGGATGTGACGATGAAGTTGTACCCGCACATGCGGCATGAGATACTGATGGAAGACGGACACGAGGCAGTTTGTGAGGAGTATTTGCGATGGATCGGGGAACACTGGAAGGACATGTGACGTTCAAGGAGACGGTCGTTGCGCCGCTCGTTGAAAAGAAAACACCAAAGGGCCAGCGCAAGCAGGCGTATGAAGACGCAATCGCCGCCGCAAAGTTAAAAAAGGCGCAGCAGGCGACAGAAATCCGGCAGTGTTTGATCCGCAAAGCGGATGATGAGGAGTGGGAGCTGGCGCGTGACTTAGCCTTCCGCACCTACGAGGAATTCAACGAGGGCGATTACTCCCAGGAAGGCAAGCACAACTTCCACGGATATCTGTTTGACCCGTTATTAAAGGAAATGTTTGTCCGCGGACAGATGCAGTTGTTTGTCGCGGAATATGATGATGAGATTGTGGGGATGATCGGGTTAAAGCACGATTCGCACATCTCGCTGCTCTTTGTCGAGGGCGCGGTGCAACGGCACGGGATTGGCGGAGCGCTCGTTGAGTGCGCGGCGCAGTATGCGCGCAATCGCGGCGTGAAGGCTTTGACGGTGCATTCGTCGCTCTACGCAAGGGAGTTTTATCACAGCATGAATTTCCATGACACCGGCATGCAGACGATGGAAGACGGCATCCGCTATGTGCCGATGGAGTTAAAGCTGTGAGTGAGTTAGGGGGACGGGTACAGTGAGTCCAGTGAGTCAGGGGGACGGGTACAGTGAGTCCAGTGAGTCAGGGGGACGGGTACAGTGACTCATTTTTCCGCTAACGGTTGTGGCTGCTCACCACGCGGTGAAAAATGAG
>JAFSRL010000246.1 GCA_017446125.1 Lachnospiraceae bacterium | reverse complement strand
TGTTCCGTCCACCGTCTTCAAAATGCCGCGTTCCTCATAGAATTCGATGAGCGGTTGTGTCTGGTCATGATACACCTGCAAGCGGTTCCTGACCGTATCCTCCTCGTCGTCCTTGCGGATGATGAGGGAGGCGCCGCACTTGTCGCAAATCCCTTCTTTCTTCGGCGGGATATTCACGACGTGGTAGCTGGCGTTGCAGTCCGGGCAGAAGCGTCTTCCCGACATGCGCTTGATGATGCTCTCATCCGGCACATCGACGTTGATCGCGTAATCCACCTTGTCGGAGCGCTTGTTCAACTCCTTCTCGAGCACCTGCGCCTGCGGAATCGTGCGCGGGAAGCCGTCCAATACATAGCCGTCCCTGCAGTCCTCCTTCGCGACGCGGTCCAAGAGCAGCTCGACGGTCAGCTCGTCCGGTACCAGAGCGCCGGATTCAACGATTCCCTTGACCTTGAGCCCCAACTCCGTCTCGTTCCTGATGTTCTCGCGGAAGATGTCTCCCGTCGAGATGTGCGGAATGTGGTACTTCTCCGCGATCATGTCCGCCTGTGTTCCCTTGCCCGCTCCGGGCGCACCTAACATGATTAATTTCATGCGTTCAGTCCTCCAAGAACCCCTTATAGTTTCTCACCGTCATCTGGCTTTCCACCGCACGCAGCGTCTCGATGATGACACTGACCACGATGATCAGGCTCGTTCCGCCAAAGGATACGCTTGCGCCGAAGACGCCGTTAAAGACGAACGGCAGCACACCCACGATGATCAGACCGATTGCGCCGATGAAGATGATGTAGTTCAGGATCCCGTTCAAATAGTCGCTGGTGGGCTTGCCCGGACGGATGCCGGGGATAAAGCCGCCCTGCCGCTTCATGTTGTCCGCGATCTCCAACGGATTGAAGGTGATCGACGTGTAGAAGTAGGCAAAGAACACCAGAAGACCAATGTAGAGCAGCATGCCCAGCGTGTACTTAATCTGGCTGGGAACGCACCAGTTGCTCTGGCTTAAATACTTTAAGATCTCACCCCATGTCCCCGAGGTATTGATGTTAAACAACTGCGTGATGACCGACGGGAACTGGAACAGACTCATGCCGAAGATGATGGGCATGACGCCTGCGGTATTGACCTTCAACGGAATCTCGCTCGATGCGCCGCCCACAAGCTTGCGTCCCTGAATCTTCTGGGAGTACTGGACGGGAATCTTGCGCTCCGCGTTGTTCAACAGGATGACCAAAATGATCATGCCGATGATGATGGCGATGATGATGACCGCCGCCACGACGGCTCTCGCTATGGGCTTGCCCGCGATGAACTGGTCAAACAGATTGCCGATGTCCGAAGGCATTCTCGCAATGATGTTGTATGCCAGCACGACGGAAATACCGTTGCCGATGCCGTTCTCCGTGATGCGCTCACCAATCCACATAAGGAACGCGGAACCGCAGGTGAGTGCCGCCACAATCGTGACGCAGTAGCGCCAGTCCTGTGCAACCAGGATGCCCTGGCGGTAGAACCCGACGCTCATCGCCGTTGCTTCCACGATGGCAAGCACAACCGTCACGATACGGGTCCACTGTGTCAACTTCTTTCTTCCGTCCTCGCCGTCACGCTGCATCTCCTCCAGCTTCGGAATCGCAATCGTCAAAAGCTGGATGATGATGGATGACGTGATGTAGGGCGAGATGTTCAGCGCCAGGACCGAGAAATTCTCGAACGACCCGCCGGTGAACATGTTCATGATGCCGCCGAAGTCACTGCCGGCAATCAGGGAGTTAAACCACTGATCGAAGGCTGCGCGGTTGATACCGGGTGCGGGAATCGTGCTTCCCAGCCGGATCACGGCGAGCATCGCAAGCGTGAATAAAATCTTGGAGCGTAATTCCTTAATCTTAAACGCGTTACGTAACGTCTGCAACATTTAGATCACCTCAACCGTGCCGCCCTTTGCTTCGATCTTTTCCTTGGCGGTCGCCGAAAACGCATTTGCCTTGACATTGAGTTTCCTGGTCAGTTCGCCGCGGCCCAAAAACTTGACGCCGTCGCGCACTTCCTTGATGATGCCCGCTTCCAAAAGTGCGTTGATGTCGACCTCCGCACCGTCGTCAAACCGTTCTAAGACATCGATGTTCAATGCAACGATTTCCTTGTGGTTGCGGTTCTTGAAGCCGCGCTTGGGTAAGCGGCGGAACAACGGCATCTGGCCGCCTTCGAACCCGGGTCTGGGCGCTCCGCTTCTTGCCTTCTGGCCCTTATGTCCCTTGCCCGCGGTCTTTCCGTTGCCGGACGCATGGCCGCGTCCCTTTCTGTAATTGCTGTGTACGGAGCCTTCCGCCGGCTGTAATGTACTTAAATCCATGGTTATACCTCCTCGACCTTGACCAGGTGGCGGATCTGCTGGATCTGTCCTCTGGTTGCACCGTTATCCGGCAGTGTCACCGAACTGTTCAGCTTCTTAAAGCCCATCGACTGCACCGTCTTCTTGTGCTTGGGCACGGCACCGATGGTGGACTTCACCAGCGTTACCTTTAACATTTTCTCGCTCATGCCAATACCTCCTGAACAGTCTTGCCGCGCTTCTTCGCAACTTCCTCAGGGGTCTTCAACTCTCTTAACCCGTTGATCGTCGCGATAACGACATTCTGCTTGTTGTTGGAACCTAAGGACTTTGTCCTGATGTTCTTGATGCCCGCGAGTTCGCACACGCTACGTGCCGGACCGCCCGCGATGATACCGGTACCTTCGGGGGAGCGCTTTAAGAGTACCTGTGCGCTGCCGAACTTGCCGATAAAGTCATGCGGGATCGAGTTGTTCTCGTCAAGCGGTACCTCGATCAGATTCTTAATCGCGTCTTCCTTGCCCTTGCGGATGGCATCCGGAATTTCCGTTGCCTTGCCTAAGCCCGCACCGACGTGACCTGCGCCGTCGCCCACAACCACGAGTGCCGTGAACTTCATGTTACGTCCGCCCTTAACGACCTTCGTAACGCGCTTGATGGTCACAACCTTGTCATTCAATTCCAACTGAGACGCGTCAATGATATTGCGCTTCATATTCTCTCTCCTCCTTTAGAACGTCAGCCCGGCTTCTCTTGCCGCGTCTGCCAAAGCAGCCACCTTGCCGTGGTAGAGATAGCCCGCTCTGTCGAAAACGACTTCCTTGATGCCTTTTTCGATTGCGCGCTTGGCGACTAAGTCACCCACTACCTTCGCTGCTTCGATGTTGTCGGTTTCCTTTAAAGACTTCGCGACGTCCTTTTCTAAGGTGGAGCAGGCTACGAGTGTCTTACCCGCTTCGTCGTCGATGATCTGCGCATACATGTGGCTGTTGGACCGAAAGACCGCAAGTCTCGGCCTCTCAGCCGTGCCGCTGAAACGATTCCGGATCCTTAAGTGCTTCTTCTGACGATGCGCACTTTTGTTAATCTTCTTTACCATGTCGTCCTCCTATTACTTACCGGTCTTTCCAACCTTGCGGCGGATGTGCTCGTCTGCG
>JAFSRL010000031.1 GCA_017446125.1 Lachnospiraceae bacterium | reverse complement strand
CGTAGAGCACCTTTGCGGACGGGTTGTTTTCCATAATCATGTGGGCAATGGAGTGCATGAGGTGCGTTTTGCCAAGCCCCGGTCCTCCGTAGAGAAACAAGGGGTTATAGGCGCGCCCCGGAGACTCCGCGACCGCAAGGGAGGCGGAATGCGCGAAGTTATTGTTGCTGCCCACGACAAAGGATTCGAACCGGTATCTGGGATTCAATAAGGTTTCCGCCGGGTTGAAGGGGGCCTCCCCCTGCGCCTTTTCCGGCGAAGCAAACGATGCCGGCGCTGCTTCCGGTTTTAACAAGAAGACAATCTCCGGCAGGACGTCCACGTTCAAATGCTCTGCGGTCTGTACCTTGATGTGCAAGGAAAACTGGTTGTTCAAATAGTCCGTTAAGTGAACCAGCTTCTCCGGAATATAGATTGTCAGGGTATCATTAATATAGGAAGCAACTTCCAATGGTTTTAACCACGCCTCGAAGGAAACGTTGGTGGTGATATTGGATGCTTCCCTGACGCCGTTGATGATTTCTTCCCATTGCCCGACGAGGGCAGCGGTTCTGTCAATGTCCATAAACTCCTCCAAAACTGCGCGTATGTAGCTGTTCCATTGTACAGAATTTACCATAAAAGTGCAAATGAGGACGAATTGTGGATAACTTTTTGGCTGAAATTAATTTTACACGAACAAATTCTTAAATTTTCGAAAAAAACGGGACACAATGTGATTAATTCACACCGAAAAATCAAGGTTTTCGGCGTGCAAACGAAAAACCGCACATTTTATCCACAATTTATCCACATTATGTGGAGAAAAACGGTGTGGGTATTCAAATCCACAAGTTATCCACAATATCAACATTTTGTTGTGGATAAGTTTTTCGTCCACTAAATCTTGACGGAAATTTTTTTCAAAAAAAATCACGAAAAACAGGGTTCCTCTTTTTGCAAAATCACCCTTGACTTATGGGCCGCAAGCCCTTATAATAAGGGAGTTTCCATGCAATTTTTGACGACGTCCTTACTTCAGAAGAAGGAGGTGAAGGCACATGAAGATGACATTTCAGCCGCACAGGCTGCAGCGGAAAAGAGTGCACGGCTTCCGTGCAAGAATGGCGACAAAGGGCGGCCGCAAGGTTTTAGCCGCAAGACGCGCCAAGGGAAGAAAACGGCTCTCCGCTTAACTGGAAAAAGATAGTGTAAACTATCTTTTTTTTTCGAAAAGTATCAACACGAATGAAGTTTTCCGAATCGCTGAAGAAATCAGCGGACTTTAAGACCGTTTACCGGAGAGGGACGTCGTGCGCGGACAAAAGACTCATATTGTACGCGAACCGGAACGGTACCGGGCGGAACCGCTTGGGGATTTCCGCCAGCAAAAAGTACGGAAACAGCGTGGAACGGCATCTGTTCCAGCGCAGGATCCGTGCCATCTACCGGCTGCAGGAAGAAGCGTTCCATAGTGGTTGGGACGTTGTGGTCGTTGCCAGAAGCCGCGCAAAGGACGCGGAGTACTCTGAATTGGAGAAGTCCTTTTTGTACCTGGCCAAAAAGGCGCGTTTACTGAAAACCGAAGATTAGATGAAGAAACTGCTCATTTCCATGATACGGGGGTATCAGATTTATCTTTCCCCCATGAAACGGACCCGTTGTCCTTATCTCCCGACCTGTTCGGAATACGGAAAACAGGCAATTGAGGAATACGGCGCACTCCTCGGCACGCTCATGGCGGCGTGGCGCGTTTTGCGCTGCAATCCCTTCTCTTCCGGGGGCTATGACCCGGTCCGGATTCGTCCGAAGCAGGCAGTTTCCGACACGGAGGAGTAAGAGTTTTGAACCCGATCTTTTTATTCACCCCGTATCAGGGGCGGATCGTCGGTCCAATCGCCGCACTCATGGGCAAGATCATGGACATCATTTTCAACCTGATCGATAAAATCCCGTTTGTGAACAGCGGCCAGATTGCACTGGCGATCATCGGCTTTACCATTGTCATGAACATTGCGATGCTGCCTTTGACCATTCGTCAGCAGAAGTTCGCGAAGCTGCAGGCCCGGATGCAGCCGGAAATGAAGGCAATCCAGGACAAGTACAAGGGACGCAGGGATCAGGAAGCGTCCATGATGATGAACGAGGAAATGAAGGCGCTTTACACCAAGTACGGCGTCTCCCAGACCGGCAGCTGCGTCCAGCTTTTGATTCAGTTACCGATCATGCTCGCGTTGTACCGCGTCATCTACGCGATGCCGGCGTACGTCGAAAAAATCAGAAGCGTCTATCTGGGCGCGGAGGGAACCTCTTTGATCGGCAAGCTGACGTCCTCGATGGAGAACTTCAGCGTTTCCAACGAAATCATTCAGAAGCTGTCCAGCTTTAATATGTACAGCCGCCAGTTTTCGGCGTTTTCGGAGGAAGGCTTTTCGCTGACGGATTCGCTTGCGACGGTTCAGAATTCCTTCATTGATGTTTTGAACCGCGCGTCCACTTTAGACTGGGAGGTGTTCCGCGTGGCAATCAACGAAAAGATTGCCGGGATGAACGACTTAATCCTGAATGCGGAAGATGCGATTGAACGCTATAACAGCTTCTTCGGCCTGAACGTCGGAAACAGTCCGTGGTATTATTTGCAGAATAAATTCCTTTCCTCGGATCCGCTTTCCAAGTATGACATTCCGGGAGTGAATTTGTCCGGCATCACCGTGCCGCAGATTTCGATGGGCGTTGTGATTGCGGCGATTTTAGTTCCTGTTTTGGCGGCGGTGACCCAGATCATCAACGTCAAGCTCATGCCCACGGCGCGCAATCAGGGAGGCCGCGTGAATCCGGACGACCAGGCGGCGCAGATGGCGCAGTCCATGAACACCATGAACAAGATCATGCCCATCATGAGTGCGTACTTCTGCTTCACGTTCCCAATCGGTATCGGTCTGTACTGGATTGCGGGCTCCGTTGTCCGAAGCATCGAGCAGGTTTTTGTCAACCGTTACATCGACCGCATGGACATCGATGCCCAGATTGCGAAGAACGAAGAAAAGTACAAGGAAAAGTTAGAGAAGTCCAGGGAAAAGACCGCGCAGATGGGACAGGCGGCACAGATGAACACCCGCAACTTAAAGAGCGGTGACTGGTTCAAGTCGCTTTACACGGATGAGGAAAAAGAAAAAGCGCTGGCGGAAGTGAACGCGCTATATGAGAACGAACACATCAATCCGGATTCGCTGTTCGCGAAGGCGAATCTGGTGCGGGAGTATAACAACCGCGACCTGAAGAAGACAAGGTCTGCAAAGCAGGAAGAAAAAGCGGAAGCGGCAAATGAAGCAGCGAAGGAAGAATCGGTAGAAGAATCGAATGAACAGGAGGGCGAGGCATAATGGAATACTTGGAATTCAGCGGTAAGACCGTCGAAGATGCCGTGATTGAGGCGTGTACACACTTCGGCGTAACGAGAGATAAAGTGGAATATGAAGTCATCGCGGAGGGCAGCGGCGGCTTGCTCGGAATCGGCGCGAAGCCCGCGCAGATCAAGGCGGCCTTAAAGCAGGCGTCGATGGAAGACACCGCAAAGCTGTTTTTGCAGGAGGTCTTTGCCGCGATGAATCTGGAAGTGGAAATCGAAACGAAGCTGGATGAGGTGGACCGCGTTTTGAACATCGAGCTCTCCGGTCCCGAGATGGGCGTTTTGATCGGGAAGCGCGGACAGACACTTGACTCCGTGCAGTACCTGGCTTCACTTGTGGTCAACAAGGAGGCCGGTGAGTATGTGCACGTGAAGGTCGACACGGAGAACTACCGCGAGCGTCGCAAGGCAACCTTGGAGAATCTTGCAAAAAATATTTCCTATAAGGTGAAGAAGACCAGGCGTCCGGTGACGTTGGAGCCCATGAATCCGTACGAGCGCCGCGTCATTCATTCCGCATTGCAAAACGACCACTATGTCACGACACATTCCGAAGGGGAAGAACCGTACCGCCACGTGGTGGTCACCTTAAAACGCTGATGCGTATCGCATGATCAAAAACGACACACTTACGATCGCTGCCGTGGCAAGCGCGATGTCAGACGCCGGAATCGGAATCATCCGGATTAGCGGCGAACGCGCCATCACGGTAGCGGATCGTTATTACCGGAACAAGAAGGGCATACGTGACCTGAAATCGCACGGGGCGAACACGATTCGCTTCGGGCGATTTTGTGACGAAGAAGGAAAGGTCTTAGACGAGATTTTAATTTCCGTGATGAAGGCGCCGTACACCTACACCGGCGAGGATGTCGTGGAGGTGAACTGCCACGGCGGGACGCTGGTGCTGCAGGAGGTGTTGCAGGTTCTTGTGCAGGATCCGGATTGCCGGCTGGCGCAGCCGGGTGAGTTTACGAAGCGCGCCTTTTTGAACGGACGCATCGATTTGTCGCAGGCGACGGCGGTCATGGACCTCATTTCCGCGAAAAACCGCTTTGCTTTGGAGAACGCGAACCGCCAGTTAAGCGGCGAGTTAAAGGAAAAGGTCCTTGCGATGCGGCAAAAAATTCTGCATGAAACCGCATTTATCGAGGCGGCGCTTGACGACCCGGACAATTACGATTTGGAGGGCTACGGGGCGCGGTTGCAAAAAACGCTCTCTATGCTGATTTCGGAAGTCGATGACCTGTTACGGCACGCAAAGGAAGGCCAAATCCGCAAAGAGGGCATTTCCACGGCAATCATCGGGCGGCCCAATGCGGGCAAGAGCTCGCTGTTCAACAGGCTGCTGCAAACAGAGCGCGCCATCGTGACGGACATTGCCGGGACGACAAGGGACACCATCGAGGAAACGGTGCGCCTGGGCGACATTTTGTTAAAGCTCATCGACACGGCGGGCATCCGCAGCACACAGGACGAGATTGAGCAGTTGGGCGTTGCGCGCAGCAAGGCGGTCGCCGAAGAAGCGGACTTAATCCTCTACGTCGCGGACCGGACGCAGGAGTTCGATGAAACGGACATCCAAACCATAACGGATGCCATGAAAAATAAAAAATTGATTCTGTTATTGAATAAAAGCGATCTTTCCGGGGAAAACCGGCTGGATGCGGAGGCATTGCGGGCGCAATTCCCGCAGCTCATTGTGGTGGAGACGACCATGACGGGGGAAAACGCGCAGGACGGACTCGAAGATTTGAAGCAGGCAATCGCGGAGCTCTTCTTTTCCGGTGCGCTGACGCCGCCGGAGGAGCTGTTTTTGACCAATACAAGGCAGCGGGAAGCGTTTTCTTCGGCGAACGCCGCGCTGAAGCAGGTGGCGGAAAGCATCGAAAACGGAATGTCGGAGGACTTTTTCACCGTGGACCTGATGGGGGCGTATGCGGCTCTTGGGGAGATTATCGGGGAAGAAGTGGAGGATGACCTCGTCGATAAGATCTTTTCTGACTTCTGTATGGGGAAATAACTTGCAAAACCAGGTGCAGACAATCGAATCGTACGACGTGATCGTGATCGGTGCGGGGCATGCCGGCTGTGAGGCGGGGCTTGCCACGGCGCGTTTGAGATTGCGCACGTTATTGTTTACGATGAGTGTCGACAACATTGCCTTCATGCCCTGCAATCCGCATATCGGCGGGTCTTCCAAGGGACACCTGGTGCGGGAAATTGACGCGCTGGGCGGCGAGATGGCGAAGGTCATCGACAAAACCTTTTTGCAGTCGCGGATGTTAAATAAGTCCAAGGGCCCGGCGGTGCATTCCCTTAGGGCGCAGGCGGACAAGCTGGCGTATTCCAAGGAGATGGAGCGACGCCTGCAGGCGCAGGAGGGACTTCACATCCGGCAGTCCGAAGTGGCAGAGATTTTGACGGATGACTCTGATGAGAAGCGTGTTGTGGGGGTTCGAACCACGACAGGTGCTTGTTATGACACAAAAGTGGTGATACTGTGCAGTGGTACCTATTTGAAGCCGCGTTGCCTGACCGGGGAGGCGATTACCTATACGGGACCGAACGGGCTGCAGGGCGCACTCTCGCTTTCGGATGCTTTGACGGCGCTGGGGGTGAAGCTTCGGCGGTTTAAGACGGGAACACCGGCAAGGATGGATGGCAGTTCTTTGGATTATTCCAAGATGCAGGTCCAGCCCGGGGACGAGACGGTCATTCCGTTTTCGTTTGAGACCGATCCCGCAAGCGTGCAGAAGGAACAGGTTCCCTGCTACCTGACCTATACGAACGAGGAAACGCACGCGATTATCCGCGCGAACATCGACCGCTCGCCCATCTATGCCGGAATCATCGAGGGCATCGGACCCAGGTACTGCCCTTCCATCGAGGATAAGGTCATGAAGTTTCCGGACAAGGAGCGCCACCAGGTCTTCATCGAGCCGGAGGGTCTTTATACCAATGAAATGTATGTGGACGGGATGAGCTCGTCCATGCCGGAGGACGTGCAGGTCGCGATGTACCGCACGGTGCCGGGGTTAGAGCACTGCCGGATTGTCAAGAATGCCTACGCGATTGAGTATGACTGCCTTTCGCCGGGCCAGTTGAAGCCCACATTGGAGTTAAAGGCGGTGAAGGGCCTGTTCTGCGCCGGACAGTTCAACGGCTCGAGCGGCTACGAGGAAGCGGCGGCGCAGGGGCTTTTCGCCGGAATCAATGCCGCGATGCAGATCTTCGGGAAGGAGCCTTTGACGATTGACCGCAGCGAAGGGTATATCGGTGTTTTAATCGACGACCTTGTGACGAAGGAAAACTTGGAGCCCTACCGCATGATGACCTCACGTGCGGAGTATCGTCTTCTGCTGCGCCAGGACAATGCGGACTTAAGGCTTCGGGAAAAGGGCTACAAGGCGGGGTTAATTTCCGAGGAACAGTATGCACGCCTGTGCAGAAAGCGGGAACAGATTACGCAGGAGACAGAGCGCTTAAAGTCGCTTACCGTGGGCGCTTCAGGAAAAACGGGTGATATTTTAAGGGGGCTTGGTTCGCAGCCCCTGAAGACCGGCATGACTCTGGCGGAGCTGCTGGCACGGCCGGAGCTGACCTACGAATTACTCGCACCGCTCGATCCGGAGCGGAAGGAATTGCCCGCGGATGTCATCGAGCAGGTGGAGATCAACCTGCGCTATGAAGGCTACATTGCCAGGCAGGAACGGCAGGTTGCGCACTTTCAAAAGATGGAGCACAAAAAAATTCCGGCGGACATCGATTATGACGCGGTGAAGAGCCTGCGGATTGAGGCGAGGCAGAAGCTGAAGGCATTTTTGCCGGAGAGCATCGGACAGGCGTCGCGCCTTGCGGGGGTAACGCCGGCGGACGTCAATGTGTTGATTGTGTATCTGGAAAGCCGGCGGTAAGGAGCGTTTGTTGCACCGGCCCGCTCAGCCCACAAGGACGCTCCCGCTTCATGACGGTTGGTTGCGTTACTAAATTCGCAGCACCTTGCGGCACTGCTCATTAAGTAACGACTAGCATCGAGGCCCCGTCAAATCCCGGAAACATGCCTCGTGCCGCGGAAGCGCCACATTAACGATAAACAGTAAAGTTTTTCTGAATAATGTCCGATATATCCTAAGAGACAGGAATCGCATGGATGTCGATTCAGTTAGGAAAAGGGATTTTCCGGTTGAAGTGAAAGGCTGACCGGATATGAGAATCACAAATAAAATAATGCAGAACAATTCTCTGTATAATATCAACAACAACAAGATTGCAGAGAATGATCTTGCGACCCAGATATCGACCGGCAAAAAGATCAATCGCCCGTCGGATGATCCGGTCATCGCGATCCGCGCGCTGCGCTTACGCAGTACGGTTACCCAGTTAAACCAGTATTACGAGAAGAATGCTTCCGATGCCGAGAAGTGGCTGAAGGTGACGGAGGATTCCTTAAAGACGATTACGGACGTCCTGACGGACGCAGTCAAGCAGGCGACGGACGGTGCCAATAAAGACCTGACGCTCTCCGACTGCGAGACCATCATCACCCAGATCGATTCCCTGACCAGAGAGTATTACGCGACCGGTAATGTCGATTATGCCGGACGTTATGTCTTTACGGGCTTTCGCACGGAGACCCCCCTGACCTTTGATGACAATGAGTCGGCGGTTTATAGGAACATCAACGATGAGTTTAACTACGACGATGTCGAGAAGGTGAACCGTGTCATCGGCCTGCACAAGGTCAATGCAGGCGATACCAACGATGGCAGTGCCACCGATGTTATGGAGCATACGATTCAACAGGCGACGGTAGGCCGTATCCAGCTTTCGTATGACACGCTGGAAGGACTTGCAGGTGGTGCGGCGGATTATAAGTTGAAATATCGTGAGCCGATGACGGTGCCCGCAGTCTCGACAGTTTCCGAGACGGCTAACGGCGAGGTTCTCGTGCAAATAACCATGACGCCAGAAAACACCAGCAAGACATTTGCGGTTGTACTGCCGACAGAAGCGGGGGAGGCCAACGCGGTTCATATTTCCGGAGGCGGATCTGCTTATACTGCTGTT
>JAFSRL010000245.1 GCA_017446125.1 Lachnospiraceae bacterium | reverse complement strand
TATGCATTTCGTAGGGGACGTTGAATTCGTCGAGGGTTACCGCCGCTTTGTCGACGCAAGCTTTGTCGGAATCGCTGCCCATGATGATGGCTACTTTTTTCATATGGCTCCTTCGTCGCCACATGAGCAGCACCAATATTCCATATCGTTGCACGATGATTGGTGCTGCCACTTGTTAGAATCTACATGTTCTTACGCATCTGTGCAGCAAGTGCACATCTGCTGTTTGTACTCATCGTTTCCTTCGTCGCCGATATTTACCCATATATCATAAATGATGGGGCGGTGCGTGACAAGGGGTAAAGTCATGAAAAAGTGAGTCACTGTACCCGTCCCCCTGACTCACGGTGTGTTCTTACGAAGAACAAAAAGAAACACAAACAATGCACGGCGGCGGTGATGGTCCAGGAGACCGGATAGGAGAAATAGAGCACGCGCATCTCGTGGTAGCGCCGGAAGACGGTCATAATCCAGAGGATGCGCAAACCGCAGGCGCCGATGATGGCAACGATCATGGGGGTGATGCTCATGCCCACGCCGCGCAGCGTACCGCAGATAACCTCCATCACACCGCACAGAAAATACGGAACGGAGATGATTAAGAGCCGCTCCATGCCGGTCGCAATCGCGTCTTCGGCGGCCGCCAACTGTTCCGGCGCATTGCTTTCCGGCGTAATGTAAATCGAAAGGAGCTGTTCCCCGAAGAAGTGCGCGAGGTTGCCCAGCACAAGCCCGGTGACAATCACCATGATGAGGCACTGCCCAAGGATGCGGTAAATGCGCTTGAATTCCTTCGCCCCGAAGTTCTGCGAGGTGAAGGTGACGCACGCCTGGTAAAACGCGTTCATCGCCACGTACACAAAGCCCTCGATGTTGGCTGCCGCAGCGTTGCCAGCCATCACGGCGCTGCCGAAGGCGTTGACCGAGGACTGGATGAGGACGTTCGAAATCGAAAAGACCGCGCTTTGGATGCCCGCCGGCAAACCGATGCGCAGAATGCGCGCAAACTTGTCCTTCACGATGCGGATGCGCTTTAACTCCAGCCGGTAGTTGTCCCGTGTCCTCACCAGGCAGCGCAGCACCAGCAGCGCGGAAACAAGCTGCGAAAGAATCGTCGCGAGCGCAACCCCCGCCACGTCCATGCGCAGGGCGATGACAAAAAACAGGTTCAGGATAACATTCAAGACCCCCGCAATCATCAGGTAGATGAGCGGGCGCCTCGTGTCACCGACCGCACGCAGCACGGCGCTTCCCATGTTATAGAAGAGATTCGCGGGCATGCCGATGAAATATATCCGCATGTACATCGTCGCAAGATGGATGACGTCTTCCGGCGAACCCATTGCAATCAGAACGGGACGCGTGATGAGCACGCCGAAAACCAGTAAAATGAAGCCGCCCGCAAAGCCGATGAAGGCAGCGGTGTGGACGGTCTCTTCGGTTTCTTTATCCTGCCGGATTGCGTGGTAATGCGCGACCGAGACGTTGACACCGACGCCAAGCCCCATGAAGACCGAGATAATCAGGTTGATGATGGACGAGGTCGAGCCCACCGCCGCAACGGAATTGGGCGAGGCAAACTGACCGACGACGATGATGTCCGCGGCGTTGAAGAGCAGCTGCAATATGCTTGAGAGCATGAGCGGCAGCGCGAACAGGAGAATCTTGCCTGCCAGCGGGCCGTGGACCATGTCGATCTCGTAGGAACGGGGGGTTTTGTGTGCCATAAAGATTATCATATCACAAAAAAAGAGTCAGGGGGGGGGGGG
>JAFSRL010000244.1 GCA_017446125.1 Lachnospiraceae bacterium | reverse complement strand
GTCAAGTCCGCAACAACAGGAAAGCTCCATGCGGTAAAGTAGGTCACGACAAGCGAAAGCAGGTAGGCTAAGATGACATTGAACAAGGGCCCGCCCACAACGGTCGCGATGCGCGCAAAGACATTTGCCTCCGGAAAGGGCATGCCGGCGGGCGTGACCGTCGAGGTATCGATGCCCGCACGCGGCGCAAAAAACGGTGCCTTGACTTCATCGTCCTCATCCTCGAACCCGATTATGCCGTCGTAAATGCAGGCGCCGCCAAAGGGCAAAAGACGAATCGAATACGCCGTTCCCTTTTTGATGCGCTGCAGAAGCACCGGTCCCAAGCCCACCGTAAATTCCTTCACGCGGATGTTGTTCGCTCTCGCAATCAAGAAGTGTCCGGACTCGTGCGAAATCACGAGCATGCCGAATATGATAAAGAAAATAATGATGCTGATGAAATTATCCATTTGATGTTGCCTGTATGTTATGCCGTTGTTGTCGTGTTCAGTGTTTCGGTGACCTCCTGCTGCGCCTTCAAAATCGCATCCACGTCAGGATTCTCCTTCACCGTGTGCGCGCGCATGGCGGTTTTGATGAGGTCATAGATTTCCAAAAACGAAATCTCACCCTTTAAGAAGCGCTCGACCGCGATTTCGTTCGCGGCGTTAAACACCGTGGGCATGGTGCCGCCGGTTGCCGCGGCTTCTTTGGCAAGCGCCAATCCCTCAAAGGTATCCGTGTCCGGCTCCTCAAAGGTTAGGACCTGTAAGTCAAACAGGTTCAGGCGCTTTTGCAGTAAGGGCACGCGGTCCGGGTAAAACAGCGCGTACTGGATGGGCAGGTGCATGTCCGGCTCGCCAAGCTGTGCGATGATTGATCCGTCCACAAACTGCACCGCGGAGTGCACGATGGACTGCGGCTGCACGACGACCTGAATCTGGTCGAGGCGCACGTCAAAGAGCCACTTCGCCTCCATGATTTCAAGACCCTTGTTGACGAGTGATGCGGAATCAATCGTCACCTTGTCGCCCATCGCCCAGTTCGGGTGACGAAGCGCGTCACGCGCCGTCATGGTGCGCAGCGCCTCCTTTGTTTTCCCGCGGAAGGGACCGCCCGAAGCGGTGAGCAAAAGCTTTTCGATGCGTTCGTTTGCGTTGCCCTGTAAGCACTGGAAGATTGCGGAGTGCTCCGAATCGACCGGTAAAATTTTCACGTGGCGCTCCGTCGCAAGCGGCATGATGATGTGACCGGCGCACACTAACGTCTCCTTGTTTGCGAGCGCGATATCCTTGCCCGCCTTGATGGCGGCAATCGTGGGGCGTATTCCAATCATGCCCACAAGCGCCGTCACGACGGTGTCCGCTTCGTCCTTTGCGACGAGGTCTAAAAGTCCCTCCATGCCGGATGCCACTTGCGTGTTGCGGTCCTTTAAGCGGTCTCTTAAGACGCCTGCCGCCTGTTCGTCAAACATCACGCAGTAAGGCACATCAAAACGGCGGATTTGCTTTTCCATCAAATCCACGTCTGAGTGCGCCGCCAGCCCGACCACGGAAAGCGATTCGTTGTCTTTTACAATGTCAAGGGTTTGTGTCCCGATGGACCCGGTCGACCCTAAGATAATTAGTTTTCGTCCCATGGGGTATATTATACCACAGAGTGAGTCAGGGGGACGGGTACAGTGACTCATGTGGCTGTTGGACATCGGTGAACCGTTAGCAGAATGAGTCACTGTACCCGTCCCCCTGACTCACTCAATCAACTCTCTCCTGCCCCCAGAAGAACAGCGCTACCGTTCCGGGGCCGGTGTGGGCACCGATTGTGGGGCCGATGGGGAAGATCTCAACCTTTCCTTTCACTTTGGGGAAGCGCTCCTCGATGAGCGCCTTCACCGCCTCCGCATCCGCGGGGCAGGCGGACTGGGAGATGTAGCAGGGCTTGTCGTACTCTAAACCGCCCTCCGCCAGCTCCTCCATCTTCTCGACGACGCGCTGGATGACCTTCTTCTTGGTGCGGATTTTCTCTCTGGGAATCAGGCGTCCCTTGAAATCAACGTTCAACAGCGGGCAGATATTCAACAGATTGCCGAAAAACCCTGCCGTCTTCGATACACGGCCGCCCTTGATAAAGAAGGTTAAGTCTGTCGTGAAGAACCAGTGGTTCACGTTCAGGCGGTGCTGCAATGCAAAGTCACGCGCCTCCTCGATGGATTTGCCCTCGTCCCGCATCGTCGCGAGCATATCCATCAAAAGCCCGAAGCCCGAAGACGCCGCAAGCGAATCCACGACATAAATCTTGCGCTCCGGAAACTCCTCGCGCAGGTCCTCTGCCGCAACCAGGGCGGAATTAATGGTGCCGGAAATGCCGCTCGAGAGCGTTAAATGCAAAATGTCCTTGCCCGCTTCCAAGTGCTTCTTAAAATGTGCCACATATTCGCCGGCGCTGACCTGGCTCGTCTTGGAGTCCTCTCCGTCCAGCATCCTGGCGTACATCTCTTCCGGCTTCATCTCTGACCAGAAGTCATCGTCGTAATGGTCTTCCCCGATCTGAAAATGGAACGGAATCACGCGCAGGTTGCGTTTTTCCGCCCAGGTATGGTTCGTGTCAACCGTCGTGCAGCAGCTTAAAACAAAATCACTCATAGTACTCCTCATCCCCTCAATTCACTTCGTTCGATGAACTCTATAACGTAGTATATCAAACTACGTCTATTATAGCACAAGAGCGGGCAGGGGCGCTGCCCGCTCCATATTCCAGGAAACAAAGCCTTACTTATCTGATGTTGTATGTTCTTTTGAATTTCTCAATCGCCTCGTTCAAGTCGCGCGGCTTGCCGCCTTCAATCGTCGAGGCGATGTTGTTCAAATTGATGTTCAATACCGTAATCAGAACCTGCTGGCCCTCATGGAGGTCCGTCTGCTCGTCAACGACAATGTTCTGACCGTCAAAATGTCCGGTTACAGTGGTAAACATATCCATCTCCTCCGTTCTCCCTTTGCAAATCAATTCCCCAAACATATTGATACAAATTAATCATACCACAAAATCAGGTATTTGCAAAGAGCATTTCCACAAAATATAGCGCAAGACAAACATGCTTTTCCCGCCGCCTTACGGCAGGTTAATCACTTCCGTCCAGTAATTCTGGTTGTACAAATCCGTGAAGCGGTACGTCACCTGCACGGCACCGTCGCCCACATCCACGTTCGAAATCACGGCGTTCTCAGGATCCTCCACAATCCACTGCTCGCCCAGGTAGTAGCTGTCCTGATAGTTTCCTTCATAATCATAGAAGTCACACACGAAGTCGACCGCGTCACCCTCCTGCAGGTTCTCAAGCGCCTTCGCGACCGTCTCCGTTTCCCCGTCGATGTAGTCGTAGCGCACGCCCGCGATGTAGCCGTTCGGACGCTCATTGTCAAAGGTCAAAAGCAGCTGCGCCCTGACATCGTTCACATAGCAGGGCACATAGCCCGTGATGATGTAATTCTCACCGTCGTCCTCCGTATCAAGATAGTAATACGCAACGACCTGTCCGTTGATTGCAAGCCACGTGCGGTCTGTCACCGCGATGAGGCTGCCGTCGTCATCCCATTCGTAGACGTTGTCAAGCCCCAGGTCCACATAGCCTTCCCCGTCGTCATAGAACATATTCATGACGAGGTGATTGACCTTCTCCCACTGATCCTCCGAAAGGGAGAGCTTGTAGGTGCCGCCCGTGACATCCCACGTTAAGTTCGCAGGGTCAAAATAGTTTTCGGACACATACTGTGCCGCT
Source organism: Lachnospiraceae bacterium (assembly GCA_017446125.1). Classification (GTDB taxonomy): domain Bacteria; phylum Bacillota; class Clostridia; order Lachnospirales; family Lachnospiraceae; genus Butyrivibrio. The sequence goes on along the minus strand of JAFSRL010000244.1, from coordinate 38 downwards.
TCTTCTGTCGAGAGGCTGCGACCGGAAAGCAAAAAGTC
>JAFSRL010000243.1 GCA_017446125.1 Lachnospiraceae bacterium | reverse complement strand
GGGGAAGGTTTAAGAGGTTTTCTCCTCCGCGAATGCTCTGTGGTCTCACCCAGAGCAATGTCGTAGTTACTTTTTCAACTGTGCTTCAATCAACGGCAGCATCACCTTCAGCACATCCTCATAGCTGCCCTTGATGTTGCAGCCTGCCGCGCGGGCGTGGCCGCCGCCGCCGGGGATGGTCTGTGCAATCTTTGACACGTCGACGCACCCGTCGGAGCGTAAGGAAATCTTGTTGTCGCCGTCCGGCAAGCCGTACACAAAAAGGGAGCAATGCACACCCTTCGTAAGCTTCATCTGGGACGCGATTCCCTCAAGGTCGGAAAACGCCGCGTGAAGCGCCGTGATCCGCTCTGCGGGAAGAAACGACGCGATGCACTGATCGTCAAAGTACAGCACCGCATTTGTGAGCGCCTCACCCATCAGGCGCTGCTGCACAAAGGTCTTTTCAAAAAAAACGGAATCAATCAGCTGCGGAAAATCAAACCCGTACGTCATCAGATCGCCGGCAATCTCCATCGTTTCCTTCGATGTTGAGGAATACTTGAACACGCCGGTGTCCGTCACCATGCCGGTGTAGATGGGCACGGCAATTGTCTCATCCATCAGAGCGCGGTCGATGACACGGTACACCAGCTCGCATGCGCTGGACGCGCCGGGTACGATGTAATTCACTTCCCCGGTTCCCGTGTTCGAAACGTGGTGGTCGATGTTCACGGTATGACGCGCCTTATCGAAGATTGCCTCCGCCTTCCCGATTCTGTCCTTCACGGAGTCTAAACAGATAAAGAGGTCGTACACCTCCACGTCTGTTTCATAGGTCGTGTTTACCTTGTCGATGTCCTTAATGTACGAGAAGCAATCCGGCACATCTTCCAAAAAGACGTCCACGCGCAATGCGGGGTACGCCTTTTTCAAATAGTGGTACATGCCCATGCAGCTTCCGATGCAGTCCCCGTCCGGGCGGATATGACCGCTGATGGCGACTGTTTGAACGCCTTTCAGATAATCGTCAATTTTAAAAGTCGTCATCGCCCTCCACCTCAATGTCGGCATCGGGATCTTCACCCCTTGCAATCTTCGCAGCGCGGTCCGCGGCGGAAACCTCATCGATTTTCTTACTCATGTTGATTGCGTACTCAATCGAGTCATCGACGATAAACGTGATCTCCGGCGTGTAGCGCATGTTCAGCTCCTTCGCCACAACCGAACGGATATAACCGGCCGCGCGCTTCAAGCCTTCCGCGGTCGCCGCGCGGTCTGCGTCCGAACCCATCACGCTCACCCAGACCTTGCAGGTCTTTAAATCCGGCGCCACAATCGTTTCCATGACAGAGGTCATGGGCGAAATCCCGGGATCCTTGCTGTACCGGATTGCCTCCGCGATTACCTTCTGTACCTCGCCGTTGACGCGTAAATTCTTGTTGCTGTTCTTTCTCATTGCCGCGGAACCTCTACCATCGTATACGCCTCAACGACGTCACCCTCCGTAATCGCATCAAACCCGTCAAAGACCAGACCGCACTCATAGCCCTCCCGCACTTCCTTCACATCATCCTTGAAGCGCTTCAAGCTCGCAAGGTCGCCCTCGAAGATCTGCTCATCGCCGCGGCGAATGCGCACCTTGCATCCCTTCTGGATGATGCCGTCAAGCACATAGCTGCCGGCGATGTTTCCGATCGCGCTCGCCTTGAAGATCTGGCGCACCTCCGCGTGTCCCAAAACCTTCTCCTCGTACACCGACGCAAGCATGCCCTTCATCGCGTATTCGACATCCTCGATTGCCTGGTAGATGACCTTGTAGAGCTTGATCTCGACGCCTTCCTGCTCGGCCAAAGACTTCGCCATCGCGTCCGGCCGCACATCGAAGCCGATGATGATTGCGTTCGACGTCGCCGCCAGCGTGACATCCGATTCGGAAATCGCACCCACGCCGCCATGAATGACCTTGACCACGACCTCTTCGTTCGAGAGCTTCAAAAGCGACTGCTTCAGCGCCTCGACCGAACCCTGCACGTCCGCCTTGATGACGATGTTCAGTTCCTTCAACTTGCCCTCCTCGATCTGGGAGTACAGATCATCCAGGCTCATGCGTGCCTTCGTCTCGTCGATCAGGCTCTTCTTGTGGAGCTGCAAATACGTATCCGCGTACTGCTTCGCTTCCTTATCGCTGTCATGTCCCACGAAGACCTCGCCCGCATCCGGCACATCGGAAAGACCCAAAATCTCCACCGGCTGCGAAGGAAGCGCTTCCTTGACGCGGCGACCCTTGTCGTCGACCATCGCGCGTACGCGCCCGTGTGCGGCGCCTGCCGAAATGTAATCGCCCACGTGCAGTGTTCCCTTCTGCACAAGCACATTTGCCACGGGACCTCTTCCCTTGTCGAGCTCCGCTTCCAAAACAAGACCTCTCGCCGCGCGGTTCGGGTTTGCCTTCAATTCCATAATGTCCGCCGTTAAGAGAATGGTCTCAAGCAGCGTATCGATGCCTTCGCCGGACTTTGCGGAAACGGTGACAAACTCCGTCGATCCGCCCCAGTCCACCGGAATCAGTTCGTGCTCCGTCAACTCCTGCTTCACGCGGTCGACGTTCGCGCCCGCCTTATCAATCTTGTTGATGGCGACAACGATTTCAACACCCGCCGCCTTCGCGTGGTTGATGGCTTCAATCGTCTGCGGCATGACACCGTCATCCGCTGCGACAACCAGAATCGCGATGTCCGTCGAATTCGCGCCGCGCATACGCATCGCGGTGAAGGCTTCGTGACCGGGCGTATCCAGGAAGGTAATCTTCTGCCCGTTGATCTTCACCGTATAAGCACCGATGCGCTGCGTGATGCCGCCCGCCTCGCGGTCCGTCACATTCGTTTCACGGATTGCGTCTAAGAGCGACGTCTTACCGTGATCGACGTGGCCCATGACTGCAACCACCGGCGGCCGCTTGACGAGGGTTTCTTCCTTATCCTCATCCTCTTTCAAAAGCTCCTCGATGACGTCGACTTCGACTTCCTTCTCGCAGATAATTTCATATTCAATCGCGATGTTCTCCGCTTCCTCAAAGCTTAACTCGGAGTTCACCGTCACAATCTGTCCGCTTAAGAACAGCTTCTTGATGATCACGGAGGGCTGCATCTTCATCTTGTCCGCAAGCTCCTTAATCGTGATCTTCTCGGGAACCGTAATGACCTTAATCTGTTCTTCCGGCTCCGCGGGCTTGACCTCGGGCTTGATGAAACGGCCCACGCGCTTCGAGCGCGGCATCTGGTCCTCGCCGGTGTAGGAACCCGCTAAGTTCTTTGCGCCCTTGCGTTCCTTTTCCGCCTTGCGGCCGCCCTGGCCCTTTCCGTCTTCAAAGCGCTTGCCGCCCTTGTTGTCGTCACGGCCCTTGCCGCTTTTTGCAGCCTTGCCCTGGCCCTTGTCGGGTGCGGGTGCACTTGCAGCCTTCTCCTGACCCTTGCTCTCCGGCTGTGTTTGCTGCTGAGCAGCCGCCTGTGCGGCAGCCTTTTTCTCACCCTTCTTGGGTGCCGGCGGAATCTCCACGCCTGCCTTGGGGGTAAGCGTCGCTTCCTCCGGCGGGTTTCCGGTCGCCGGTTTTTTCACGGGCTTCGGCGGAATCTTTTGCACGCCGGACTGATAGCTCTCCGGCTGCGAAGGCGCCGTCAGGGGCTTGATCAGTTTGTGCGCCGGCGGCGTCACCTGAGTGCGATCGCGATAACCGCCCCGCTGTCCCTGCGGACGCTGCGGCGCGTTTCCGGAATTGTTCGGATTCGACACAAAGATGATGGTCTTCTTTTTTCTGACCGGTGTCTTGTCTTCCTTGACGGGCGTTGACGCTTCGGCGACCGCCGTGTCCTTCTTCGTCGACTTCGAGCTTTCCTTATTCTCCGTTGCGACCGCCTTTTTCTCCAAGGGCTTTTTCTCAACGGGCTTTTCCGCTGTCTTCTTTACGGTCTTCTTTTCTTCCGCATCATCGCCGGAGGACTTCTTCGCCGCCGTCTTTTTCGCGGCAGGCTTCTTTTCCTCATCCTTGGGTGCAGCATGAGCGTCCTTCGCGAAATACTTCCTCGCTTTTTCCGCATCCTCTTCCTCCACGGAAGAAGTGGAACGCTTCGCCGCTTCCACGCCCTGCTCCTGCAGGTAGGCAACGACCGCCTTCCCTTCTACGCCCAGCTCCTTCGCCAGTTCGGAAATTTTAATTTTCGCCATTCGTCTTTCCTCCGTCGATCTTCCTTAACAGTGTCGCGGCAAATCCTTCGTCCTCGATTGCGACCGAAGCGCGCTCCTCTTTCCCGATGGCGCGTCCCAAGGCTTCCTTCGTCCCGAATTCGATGGCGGGAACCTCGTAAAACGCACACTTGTCGCGGTACTGTTTTTTCGTATTTTCAGACGCGTCTTGTGCAATCACCACCAGATGCGCCTTCAAAGAACTGATACTTTTCTCCACGGCAAATTCTCCGCTTTTTGCTTTCCCCGCTTTTTGCGCCAGTCCCAAAAGGGAGTAGATTCTGCCGTTTAAATCCTTCATGTGCCTTTCGTTTCAAACTCCTTTTCCAGCGTTTCGTAAACCTTTGCCGGAATGCTTGCGTGAAAACTGCGTTCCAAACCTTTTCGTTTCACGGTGGCGTCAAAACATGCCCTGTTGTCACAAAGATACGCGCCGCGCCCCTGCAATTTCCCCGTGCGGTCAAGCCGAAAAGATACCTCTTCATTTTCGTTCACGGTCCTCACCACGCGGATTAAGTCCTTCTTGTCCTTCCGCTCACCGCAGCCGGTGCATCTTCTTACGGGCGCTTTCTTTTCCATGCGTTACGCGTCTTCCTCTTCGGCGTCCGCCGCTTCTTCGACTTCCTCTGTCGCTTCCTCTACGGTTTCTTCCTCGAAGTCATCCACCGGTCCGATGTAATTACCGTTCTCATCGTAGTACACCTGGGAATCCTCCGGCAGGTCGATGAAGTTGCCGTTCTCATCGTAGTAATCATCATCGTAGGCGTCATCCACATAGTCTTCGTAACGGAAGCCGGGCGCATCCTTCGCCTGTGTCTCCGACTTGATATCAATCTTGAAGCCGGTCAGCCTTGCCGCAAGACGCGCGTTCTGTCCTTCCTTACCGATGGCAAGGGAGAGCTGGTAATCCGGCACGACAACCTTCGCGCTCTTCTCATCCGGATCCGCGAAGACCGCGACAATCTTTGCCGGGGACAACGCGTTCTGGATCAGCTTACCGGGGTTCTCGTCCCAGCCGATGACGTCAATCTTTTCACCGTGCAGCTCGTCGACAATCAAATTCACACGGCTGCCGTTCACACCCACGCACGCGCCCACGGCGTCAACGTTGCTGTTGTTGGAATACACCGCAATCTTGGTTCTGCTGCCCGCCTCACGCGCGATCGACTTGATCTCGACGGTGCCGTCCTTGATTTCCGCAACCTCCTGCTCAAACAATCTCTTGACGAGCTCCGGATGTGTGCGGCTAACCAGAATGCGCGGACCCTTGTTGCCGTTTTTCACCTCCAATATATAGACCTTGACGCGGTCGTTCGGACGCAGGTGTTCGCTTCTGACCTGCTCGTTCTCCGTTAAGATGCCGTCGGTTCTTCCAAGGTTGATGCTCAAGTTCCGCCCGATTCTGCGCTGCACGGTACCGGTCACGATGTCGTGCTCCTTCGCGGAATACTCGTTGAAGATTGCGCCGCGCTCCTCTTCACGGATTTTCTGCAAAATGACGTTCTTCGCGTTCTGTGTCGCGATGCGTCCAAACTCCGTCGATTCGAGCGGAATCAAAATGTCATCGCCGATCTCCGCGTCAGGGTTGTACGCCTTGCCGTCCTTCACCCAGATCTCCTGCGCCGGATCCATGACATCGTCCTCGAGTTCCACGCAGGTCTTGACGATGTAGCAGGAAAAATCGCAGGTCTCGGGATCCAAGATGACCTTGAAATTGTCGTTCTTGCCGTAGTGGTTTTTGCACGCCGTGACAAGCGAGTTTTCAATCGCCTCAAACAGCGTCTCCCTGGGAATGTTCTTCTCCTTCTCCAGTAAGTCCAGTGCATCCATC
>JAFSRL010000242.1 GCA_017446125.1 Lachnospiraceae bacterium | reverse complement strand
CTTTCGTTTCTGCCCCTGCCGGAATACGGGGAGATGGAAGACAAGCTGGTGTCAGGCGGGTACGGCAAAATCACCGGCTGGTTCTACGAAGACAAAACCCCGGCGGGTGCCGGGGATGTGATTACGGAAGATGTGACGTTGTATTGTCACAGGTGACGGAAATTACACACACCTCCGTCACCTGTGTAATTTTCAAACTTTCTTCCATGTCTGAAAGGTGTAGATCGTATCGAAGAAGGTCTGCTCCTCGCTCTCTTCCACCAGCTTCCAGTTTTTTTTCTTTTCAAGATTCGGGAAGAAGGTGTCCGCGTCGAGTGCGTTCTCTAATCTGGTGACCAGCGCCGTGTCGCACTCATCCAGCAGCAGCTCATAGATGCTTCCGCCGCCGATGCAGTAGACGAGGTCGGGGTCGACGCCCTCCAAAACCTCATGCAGCTCGTCGACGGAATGCACAATCACGGCATCGCGTGCCGTGTAATCTTCTTTCGTCGTTAAGACGACGTTTTCCCTGCCCTCCAGGGGCAGGCCGTTCGGGAAGGACTCTAAGGTCTTTCGCCCCATGACGATGACTTTGCCGTAGGTCTCTTCCCGGAACATCTTCATATCCCTGGGGATGCGCACGAGCAGCTCACCGTTTCGTCCAATCCCCCAATTTCTGTCAGCACAAACGATACATTTCACGTCACTTTCTCTCCCACTTATCCGCAAGCGAATTGATCTGGTCCGCGAACTTCGCGAGATCCTTGTTCGAGACACCTTCGTTGGATTTTGCGACCGCCAAGAGGCGCTGCGCCGCGGCGATGAGACGTTCAAAGACACCGCTCACAACGCTCTTCTTCACAATCGGGATGCCCTTCGTTTCGACCAAGAGCTCGCCGGAAATCAAGTCAAACTCCGTACCGGAATAAGGCGCGTAGGTATCGTGCCCGTACTCCTTGCGCAACAGGTCCGCAAAGGCATCCGTCACGGTATCCTCGCCGTGCACGACAAAGATCTTCTTCGGCTTCTTCTCAAAGCCCTGCACCCAGCGGATGAGACCGTCGCGGTCCGCGTGTCCGCTCATGCCGGCGAGGCGGACGATTTCCGCGTTGATGTCCACGGTCTCGCCGAAGAGTTTGATCTGCTCCGCCTTGTCGACGATGGTACGTCCGGGCGTGCCGACCGCCTGATAGCCCACGAAGAGAATCGTGCACTCCGGCCGCCAGAGGTTGTGCTTTAGGTGGTGCTTGATACGACCCGCGTCGCACATGCCGGACGCGGAGATGATGACCTTGGGGGTATCGACGAAGTTGATGTCCTTGGACTCTTCCGCCGTAATCGTGAGGCGTAAGCCGGGGAAGAACAGCGGGTTCACGCGCTGCCTGACAAGGGCAAGCGCCTCTTCCGTATAACAGCTGTGCTGGTTGCGTTCAAAGACCTCCGTCGCGTCAACCGCTAAGGGCGAGTCCACATAAACCGGGAAGTCCGGCACGGTTGTGACGAGTCCCTCTTTCTTAATCTGGCGGAAGAAGTAGAGCATCTCCTGCGTGCGCCCGACGGCGAACGAGGGGATGACGACGTTGCCGCCTCTTGCAAAGGTGCGGTTTAAGATTGCCGCGATTTCCTGCACGTAGTCCGGGCGTTCCTTGACATGAATGCGGTCGCCGTAGGTGGATTCCACCAAAACATAATCCGCTTCCTTCGTGAGCTGCGGTTCTCTTAAAAGCGCGTGTCCGGTGTTGCCGATGTCGCCGGAGAAGACGATCTTGCGTTCCTCGTCTCCTTCCTTTAACCACACCTCGATGGACGCGCTGCCAAGTAAGTGCCCCACATCCGTAAAGCGGATCTTAATGTTTTCATCGACCTCGCACTCCGCGCCGTAGGGAACGGGGACAAAGCTCTTGATTGCCTTTTCCGCGTCCTCCATCGTGTAAAGCGGCGTGATTACTTCGATGTCCGCGTTTCGCTTGTTCTTGCGCTGCCGCCATTCCGCTTCCATCATCTG
>JAFSRL010000241.1 GCA_017446125.1 Lachnospiraceae bacterium | reverse complement strand
TTCCTGACGATCGGCTTTTCCGTTTCGGTCTCGGGCGTCGCGGACCACATCCTCGGCGCGGGTGTCTGCATTAACTTCGGCATCTGGCTCTTCAGCTCGAGCAATCTGCTGCCGCTCTTTATGCGCGAGCCCTTTGACACCTTTGTGGAAATCGGCTCTTCGCTGCTGATCCTGCCATTGCTGCTCTTTATGCTCTATTCGCTGCGCAACCGGCACTCCTTCCTTGAAGCCGGCATCTGGATCTTTGCGGCCTGTATGGTCGCGTATCTGATCTTCGCGGCCGCGGAGAGCATGTACGGCACAAGGATGCACGACCTGGCGACACTGCTGCCCATCATCGGCTGCCTGAGCTTTTCCGTGACGCAGATCCTCAACTACTACCTCAATATCACCGCGTCCTACGCGCGGCAGGAGGAGTATTTGTCCCTGACGGAAAAAGCCTATATCGACGCCCTCACGGGCCTGCCCAACCGCAATAGCGCGGACAACGTCTTCCGTTCGCTCAACAGTGCCGTGGGCAGCTACTGCATCGTCAGCATGGATCTGGACAACCTCAAGATCATCAACGACACCTACGGACACGACGCGGGCGACAGCATGTTAAAGGCCGCCGCAGATACGCTGATCGAATCCGTTGCGGATCTGGGCTTCCGCGCCCGCATGGGCGGCGACGAATTTGTTCTTGTCTTAAAGCGCGTACCGGAAACCGCGGTGGCATCGCTGCTTGAAGAAATCGAAGAAAAGCTGAACGGCGCCGGCATTGTCCGCCACCGTATCCCCTACAGCATCTCCTACGGCTATGCCTTCAAGGACGAAGTCAAGAAGGGCACCGCCGTCGATGTCTACAATCTGGCAGACGAGCGGATGTACGAGCAGAAAACCGCAAAGAAGCGCCAGCGCATTTTGGAGGCGACGCTCGCGCAAAAGCAATAGACGCTCTGCATCCAGGCATGCAGCAATCCTGCAGTCGCATGGCTCTGCCTTATGCAGAAGCAGACATCCTGATATACTACAGGCGGCATGCACTCCGCTGCATGACGCCGTAAGAACGCGTATATTGCGACAAGAGTCGCATCCGGCCATTGACGCAGTCAATCTGAAATGCCGGATGCGAGCATGCATCCGAAGGATGCATGCAAGAAGGCCGCTCCCATTGACAGGAACGGCCTTTCTTGCGGTATATGGATGCATTATGTAAGGAAAAGCTTTGTCATTGGAAGAGCCCGATGGTCTGTGCTCTCCTGTTCTCGATGTCTTTCTGCATCATCATCATCCGGGCGGTATCAAACATGCGGTTCTTGCGCATCTCATCCACCCGCTTCACAACACTGCTCAGGTCATCCTCCTTGAAGGAGGCCACATGATTGTAGGAAGAAAGCTGGTTGTAGGCCGTCGCGTGATCGAGGCGGTTTGACTGTGCGCCGATCGTCGCCCGCTGGCCGCTCACGGTCTTGAGTGCATCGTCCAGGGTCTTTAAGTTAAAGTCCCCGGTAACATCGAAGTCCTTGATGCCCAGCGCCTCCAGCGTCATGTTGCCGGTCGAGACCTGCTCCGTCGAGCCTTCTCCCGCGAGAATCGTCAGCTCACCGGTGGAGCCGTCGAGAAGCTTTTTCTCGTTGAAGGTCGTTGTGTTCGCAATGTCAGAGATCCCCTGCTTGAGCTGGTCGATCTCCGTCTGGATCATTTTGCGCTCGTCATCGCCGACAACGGCCGTGTTGGACGCCTTGATCGCCAGCTCCCGCATCCGGTGCAACTGATCCGCGATGCCGTCCATGGCACCGTCCGCGATCTTCGTCACCGAATTCGCATCCCTGAGATTCTCCGTCCCCTGGTCGATCCCACGCACCTGCGCTTCAGTCTTTTCGGCAATCGCCGCATCCGAGGGGTTGGAATAAATCCCGGGATAGTTGGTGTAGCGGTTAAATCCGCTGATGCCTGTAATCGCGCTCATGGTTCCCTCCGCAAGCGTGAGTCGTCTTAGCTGTTTTTATGCTATCATATAATCATCGCTATGTCAACATTTTTTCTCATTTTATGATTATTTTATGGCGGTATGATTTGTCTTGTCGGGTGTGCTGTAGCTTTCTTTTTTAGTAATATTTACGCATTTATTATTTACTTTTTATTTATTCTATGTTAATATTCTTTCACGGCCGCTTTTCCCCTTTCCAAATCCGATGGCGCGCTATGGATGAGCCAAAACAGGCTTTTTCAGCAAAACGGCTCCTTCAGGCAGAACGGCGGCGCGCGCGACGCAGTCCGCAGGGACTGAAGAAGCCGGAAGTGTGTGGAATCGCGGTTTTTTCGCAAATCCACACCGCCTGCCGGACGACGCTCGCGGAAAAGTGTGTGGAATCGCGGTTTTTTCGCAAAACAACACAGAAAAACAGGGAGGTCTACGATGTTATTCACCAAGAGAGCAGAAATGTAAAAGAAGCGACTGGCAGCCGAGAACCATTTGATCCGGGAGCAATTGGAAAATGCGCCTGAAGGATTGTTGCGATGTTGGAAGCAGGGAAATGTGTATAAATGGTTGCACAGAGTGGAGGACAGACATGGCCGTGCACATTGTGCGTATTTGGGGCGGGCAAACGTGGAGGCGGCGCGGGCGCTTGCGCGGAAGACGTACTATCTTCAGAAGCAAAAGGATAACGAAAAAGAGATCGAAGCGCTCGACGCCTATCTGAAGCGCTGTGTACAGGACGGCGGCCAATCACTTCGGATCAAACAGCATCCCGCATTTTCGGAATTGCTCAAAGCAAATGACTTGGAACGGGAACTTGATGAGTGGAAGAATGCGCCGTATGAAAAGAATCCGCATCATGAAGAACATCTGAAGGTGCGTGCGATGAACGGTGAGATGGTGCGCTCCAAGTCTGAGGCATTTATTCTGTCGAGTCTCACCGCTGCGGACATCCCCGTCCGGTATGAATGTAAACTGCAGTTGGGCGATACCGCGTACTATCCGGATTTCACGATCCGCAGACCTTCCGACGGGAAGCTCATCCTGTGGGAACATTTCGGACTGATGTCGGAGTATGGTTACATGAAAACCGCACTGGACAAGATACGTACCTATATCACACACGGTTTCTACCCGATGGAAAATCTGATCACAACCTTTGAGACTGAAAAGAGCACGCTGGATTTTGCAAAGGTGATGGATCTTGTGGAGTGGCTGCGTGGATAGGCTCGAAGAAAACAGGCGTCCGGGCGATTGCACGGACGCCTGTAATGATCTCCTTTTTGGGAACGGCCTCAGAAACGGAGTACTACCGATTCAAATCCGGATTGGCGAATCCCTCCACGTAATTCCTGACACCAATATAAAAATCAAGCTGGTTTTCGGTAATACGGAAACCTCCAAGATCATAATAATAATACTCGTATTCCCCTTCCCCGTCTTTTCTCTTTCTATCCTCCGGTTTTACGAAGTTTTCATCCAGCAGATAACCGTTAATCTCCCAGTAACCATCCACATAAGTGTCGGTGTAGGTCGCCTTGTCTTTGTAACCGCCGTCAGTCCATTCATAAGTGACCTCAACATCGCCGTCATAATAGCCGTCTTTCAATATGCCTTCGTAGATGGATGAGTACCAGTCGTCTCCAAATTCTTTGATTTCTCTCCAAAAACTGCCATTCGGAAGGTTTTCCGCCCATGTGCATTTCAGAACCACCTGTGGTTCACCAGAAATATTTTGATAATTGGCCATGAGCCAGATGCCTTCCCCTTCTCTCTGATCTCCGGCATACTCGCCGTAATAAACGTCATATTCCGCACCGTCGGGGTCCTGCGTGTTGTCATGCGTTTTGTAGATGCCGAGCATCCCCGAGGGTGTCTGCACGATTCTGTGGTTTTTGTCGGATGCTTCGATACCCTTTGCCTCCGCTTCATACGCCTCCCCGCGCATCAATTCACAGGCGGCATCATAATCTTCATCCGCACACGCCGCGGCGATGTCCGCAAGAATACCATCCTCCACGGACTCGATGCCATATTTTTCCAGTTCCTTTTGCAGCGCCTCTTCGGCAGCCTTTGCTTCTTCTTCCGCCTTTTTCTTTGCCTCTTCCTCCGCGAGGCGGGACGCCTCGGCGGCAGCCAGGGCTTCTTCTTCGGCCTTCTTTGCGGCATCTTCTGAAGAATCCACAGATGCCTCTGCGGAAGCGGACTGCGATGCGTTGCTGTTCGCATTTCCACCGCCGCAAGCGGCAAGAACCATCGATGTGCTCATCAGGAGCATGGCAAGATAACGGATTTTCCTTTTCATCATACCTCCATTCTTCGCCGAATCAGGATTCGGCCGTTGTCATCAACAGCCCGCTGTTCCCTTTTGCTGCAGGGAACAGAAAGGAAAGCCGCGCCATGCAGCTTCGATCAAATTATAATATATATATATATATATCAAGCGATTTTTGATAGCTGTGCCAGTCGCACTGCCTGCTGCATCCTTTGCGGACTGTGCGGAAAGCTTTTTTGTCAAAACCGCATCGCATGCGGAAAGTCGTTGTGGGATA
>JAFSRL010000240.1 GCA_017446125.1 Lachnospiraceae bacterium | reverse complement strand
TTCCTTGCCAGGTTGTTGACGCTTTGCGCGACCTTGGAGTCCGCGCCCGCCGTATTCTGTAAGATATCCGTCAGCGCCTTTGTCTGCGCGTTGAGCCTGCGGTAGAGGTTCTCGACGCTTTGCTTTTCCGCGACCTGCTCCGGTTTTAAAAGCCACTGCGAAGAGATTGCTTCCTTTAACACCGCGTTGTATTCCTTTGTCGAAAACAGATTCGTCCAGACCTTGTCGACCGCCGCCGAAGTGTGCGCCGTCTTTGCGTACGCAGCGCTCAACTCGTGTAAGAGCTGCGCGAACGGATTCTGATTGCCCTGCGCACCGGCTTTCGTCAGGTTCGCGATGGTCGCATCGGACACGCCCAATTCCCTCAAGAGATCCGTGAACGCCTTGGAGAACTGCATGGACTGGTCTGTCGCGGCGCCCTTATCAAACGCCTTCATGTTCTCTTCCGCGATGGCGGTCACATCCGCGGCCGCCTTTCCGGCAATCGCGTTTCTCAACGCTTCCTCCGCGCTTAAGGGTGCTTCTTTGTTTACAACTTCCCCCTTCGCGACATTCGTTGCCGTCTCTTCCGCGGTCAGGGGCAGCTCACCCGTAACCGTGACATTCCCCGCATTGGGAGATGTCGCAGCCTGCGCGGTTTCCTCCCCGGTCGCCTGTGCAGCGCCCTCCTGCACCATCTCTTCCGCGCCCTCACTGAACAAATCCATCACCTCGCCATACATGTCCATGGCGGTGCCGAAGTCTTCCTGCTGCAACAGTGCGTTAAAGGAATCCGGAAGTGCGTCAAAAATCTGCTCCATGCCGGAGACGACCTGATGCTCGTAGTTTTGATACGCCTCAAACATTTCGATGTTTGACTCAAGCAGTGGCACATTTAAGTGGGACATATGAACGAGCGTCGTGACATTGACGTTCGGGAAGTTGTTCAGGTTTGCGCTCATCTGCAGCAGCGCGTTGCGGTCAATCGACATGCCCTCATTCATCATGGCACGCACCATTTCCGTCATGGTGTCAGAGGGAAACAGTCCCGCCTGCGACAGCGCCTGCGTAATCGTGGAATTCGCGGCGGTGTTCGTATACAGAGGGCTCAAGGTCACCGTGCCGCCCGTTGCCTGCCGCACCGTGAACGAAACATTCTCGCCGTTTTGCAGAGACATGTTTGCGGAAAGACGCGCGTTCACCATCGCGCCGTTGCCCAAATCAACCTGCGCGGTGCGGTTGCCCTGCTGGTCCACATTGATCGCAACCACCCTGCCCTGTATGGAATCACCGGCACTTAAGGAACGCAACTGCTCCGCAGCGCGCGCATCCACCGTAACCTGCTGCACACCCTGCGTAGATTGTGTTTGTTGAATTCCACCCAATCTATCAATCATAATCTACGATTCCAAACCCATAATAAGAATTACACAAAGTTCCCTATGAACGTTCTGCGGTGAATCGCGCACGGCCCGCACGTCTTTAACGCCTGAATGTGCGCGGCGGTTCCGTACCCCTTGTTCGACGCAAACTGATACGCCGGATACACCGCGTCCAGCTCCTTCATCAAACGGTCCCTCGTCACCTTCGCGATGATGCTCGAAGCGGCAATCGACACGGACTTCGCGTCGCCCTTCACGATGGAAACCTGCTCATACGCCTCAAGCTGCGGCACATGCACCGCGTCCAGCAACAGGATTCCCGGCTTCACACTTAAGGCCTCCACCGCCTTTGTCATCGCCTCATAGGTTGCCTGTAAAATATTGATCTCGTCGATTCGCTCATGGGAGACCTCTCCCACGCCGACCGCAATCGCCTTCTCCATGATCTCGTCATAGAGTTTCTCTCTTCTTTTTTCGGATAATTTCTTTGAATCGTTTAGATACAGAATTTCAACATCGTCCGGCAAAATCACCGCGCTTGCCACGACCGGACCCGCCAAGGGGCCGCGCCCCACCTCGTCAATCCCGCAGACAGCGCCATAAGAAGCATAGCGCCGCTCAAATTCCCGCATTGCATTCAGCCGTTCTCTTTCCTGTTCCAAAGAAAGCCGTGGCATACGTCACTCCCCGTGCAAAAGCCCGAATTCAGAGAACGGATAGAACCGCAAAAACGCACGCCCGATGATCTGGTCCTTGTGAATGTTCCCGACGTTCTCATCCCGCGAATCCATGGAATTGTTCCGGTTGTCGCCCATCACAAAGTACTCGTCATCTCCGAGCGTGATGCCGTATTGCGCAATCCCCGGAAACAGAATGACTTCCTTCCCGTAGCTCTCATACAGCCGCTCTCCATTGATATAGATATCGCCCTCTTCGTCAATCAAAACCGTTTCCCCGGGCAAGCCGATGATACGCTTGATAAAGTACGTATGCTCCGCATGCTGAAACGGGAACACGATGATATCAAAGCGCTCCGGATCGCGGAACCGGTAGGAAATCTTATCAACAATCAGCGAGTCCACGTGCTCCGCGCCAAAGGTATTTTCCGTCTGCTCCGTGCCGTGCAGGGTCGGCTCCATGCTTCTGCCGCTCACGCGCGTGACCTGCGCGACAAAATGAATGAACAAAAACGTGAATCCCACCACCACCGCAATATAGATTACGGAGTTCACAAACTCTCTGAATGAACTTTTCTTCTTGACTTCTTCTTCCATCACTCTCAAACTTACGGCCGCTCGATACTGATGCGTCCGAGCCTGCCGTTTCTGAAATCATCCAACAGCATGGCGGCGGCGCGTTCGGTATCCGGCTGCGCTCCTTTTCTTAACAGATTTCTGTTTTGCGCAATCGCGTACAGATAAGGCAGTGCCTCATACACCTTCGGGTCCGGTGTCAACAACGAATCGCGCAACGCATCCACCTTTTCCGCGCTCACCTGCTCCGGTGTAATCGCGTACTTCGATGCGAGTAACTCTTTATAATACGGAAGCAGCTCCACCACCAACTGCAACGAAAGATCCGAAATATCGATGTTCGCATCGTTCATGCTGCCGATCATGGCGAGGTGTCTTCCGGTCGTTTCATCCTCAAACTTGGGCCAAAGAACGCCCGGCGTATCCAATAACTGTAATCCGTCCGAAAGCGTAATCCACTGCTTGCCCTTTGTGACGCCCGGACGGTTTCCCGTCTTTGCGCTCGCATGCCCGTGCAGCGAATTGATGAGCGTCGATTTCCCGACGTTCGGGATTCCCACAATCATCGCCCTGACGGGACGTCCCACGATGCCGCGCGCAATCTCCTTACTCTTCTTCTCCTGCATCACCTCGTCGATTGCCGCACGCAGCTTTTTTGCGCCGGCGGCATCCTTGCTGTTTAAAAGCAAGGACGGAATGCCCTCCTTCAAAAACGCTTCCTTCCACGCGGCATTGACGTTCTTGTCCGCCAAATCCGCTTTGTTTAACACAACCAGGCGGATCTTATTCTTTCCAAGGTGCTTTAATTCCGGGTTGCGGGCGGATACGGGAATTCTCGCATCCGCAAGCTCCACGATGAGGTCCACCAAGGACAGGTTTTCCTTCATCATGCGCATTGCCTTTGTCATATGTCCCGGAAACCACTGATACTGCATTGTTCTTATTCCCTAATCCACAAACCCGCTTTCTCCGGCATCCCCGCCGTACTTAAACCAGGCTGCGCCGATGATCTGATCCCGCTTCACGGGTCCGATGTTCGCGCTTCTTGAATCCTCCGAAGCGTTGCGGTTGTCGCCCAGAACGAAGTACTCATCCTCGCCCAAGACAATCTCGTTTTCCGCGATTCCCGCTTCCTCCATTAAATCGTACGTGTCGACGTTTGCCTCCGGCATCACACCGTTGACGTAAAGCGCGTTGTCCATGATCTGGACACGCTCCCCGGGCAGCGCCACCACACGCTTGATGTAATAGTGCGAGGCGGTATTGCCGTTGGGCAAAAACACAATCACGCTGTCACGCCCGGGTGAGAGCAGCATGTACCGCACCCTGTCGATCAAAACGTTCTGCCCGTTGTAAATCCCGGGCTCCATCGATTCCCCGACCGCGCGCGTCCGGATGCCAAAGCCGAAAACAAGTCCGACCCCGCAACCGATTGCCAGAAGCGTTGTCAGAATCCACTGAAAGACCTCGATGAAAACTTCCTTTGAAATTCGCCTTCTTGTGCGGCCGTATCGTTTCATACGGCGGGGGAATCGCGCCATCTTAAGTTCCTTACGTTCAAAAAGGGCAATTACAAACGTAACTGCCCCCGGATTGACTTAAAGCTGTATGACCGGCTTATTTGGAGGCCTTCTCGCCTCTTTGAACAACGAGTTCCTTGACCTTCGCCTTTTTACCGGTTAAGCCCTTCAAGTAGTTGAGCTTCGCTCTGCGGACTTTACCGCGGCGAACGATCTCGACCTTCTCCACGTTCGGGGAGTGTAACGGCCATGTCTTCTCGACGCCGATACCGCTCGATTCCTTGCGTACGGTAAAGGTGCAGCGGTTGCCGCCACCCTGGATCTTCTTGACCGTTCCTTCAAACACCTGAATACGCTCACGGTTACCTTCCTTGATCTTGCCGTAAACCTTGACGGTATCCCCCGTGTGGAATTCCGGTGCCTGTTCCTTCACCTGTTCCTTGTTGATCTCATCAATTATCGTGCTCATCTTTGTAACTCCTTATTTCCTTAAAAAACAACGTATAATATAGTACCATATCGGAATCAATTAATCAACCAATCCCGGCATTAAGAAAACCTTCATGAAATCCTCTTCCACGTTGATTTCTTTTACACACGCATCGATTTTGGGAAGATACGCCATTCCCTTGTTGTCGCTGCGCTCCACCTCGTAGACATCGTTCGCGCCGGTCTCAATCACCTTCGTTAAGGTGCCGAAGAGCTCGTTCGTTGTGATGTCATAGACCTTTAATCCAATCAGGTCCGGCACATAATACTCGCCTTTAGCAAGCGGTATCGCCTGGTCCCTGCGGATCATGAGCTTTTTGCCGCGCAGCCGCTCCACATCCTCGATGCTGTGAAACTCCTTGAACTTGACAATCACAAACTTCTTTGTGAACTTCACGCCTTCGATGTTGAGCGTTAACACTTCTCCGCGTCCGTTGTCCATCGTTACGCTGTCTAAGTCCAAAAACCGTTTCGGGTCGTCCGTTGTCGCAAAGACATTGACCTCACCCTTTAATCCGTGCGGTGACGCGATGACGCCCACCTGAAATTCCTGTGTGATCGCCAACTGCTTACTCCTTTAAACCGTTTTCCACCAAATACCGTGCATAGAGATCGGGGCGCTTTGTTCTTGTCCGTTCAATCGCGCGTTCCTTTCGCCAGGCATCCACCTTCGCGTGGTCGCCGGAAAGCAAAATCTCCGGTACCGCTTTCCCGCGCCAGACCTCCGGTCTTGAATACTGCGGATACTCCAACAGGTTTCCCGCTAACGACTCTCCAAGCGCGCTTTCCTCGTTGTGCAAAACGCCCGGTACAAACCTTGCGATCGCATCGATCATCACCATTGCCGGCAGCTCTCCGCCGGTTAAGACATAGTCTCCGATGGAAACCTCGTCCGTGACAATCTCCTCAATCACGCGCTCATCGATTCCCTCATAGTGTCCGCACAGAAGTACCAGATACTCGCTCTTTGCCAGTTCCACTGCGCCTTCCTGCGTAAACACCCTTCCCTGGGGGCTAAGGTAAATCACCCTGTGTTCGGGTGTCACACCGCCGTTTTCCGTTGTCATCTCTTCGGCGATTGCCCGGTAACAATCGTACACCGGCTGTGCCTGCATCAACATGCCCGCGCCGCCGCCGTAGGTGTAATCATCCACCTTATGATGCTTGAGGTCCGCGGAATAATCCCTGATGTTGACCGCCTTCACACGGATGATCTCCTTTTGTGAAGCCCTGCCCAGGATTGAGGTCTTTACAATCTCCTCCACCATTTCGGGGAAGAGGGTCATCACGTAACACTTCATCCGTTGATGTCCACATCCACGCGTCTGTTCTCTTTGGTGGAGGCTGCCTTGACAACGTTGCGGATGGCTTTCGCGATCCGTCCCTGCTTGCCGATCACCTTGCCCATGTCGGAAGGCGCGACGGTCAGTTCGAGGCGGGTATTCTTCCCCTCTCCCTTTTCGACGACCTTCACCTCGTCCGGATTGTCCACGAGGGCTTTGGCGATCACTTCTACCAGCTCTCTCATGTTTATACTCCTGCCATCTTGAACAACTTCTTCACGGTGTCGGTCGGCTGTGCGCCGTTGCTCATCCACTTCTTCGCAGCTTCCGCATTCACCTTGACGGTGCCGGGATTCGTGTTGGGATCGTAGGTGCCGATCTCCTCGATGAAGCTGCCCTGGATGGGGGATCTGGAATCGGATACGATGATTCTGTAGAACGGAACCTTCTTCTTACCGATTCTTTTTAATCTGATCTTGACCATGACTCATTTCCTCCTGTCTTTCTTTGTTTCCTTTTTCTATGATAAAGAGTTTTCCTCTTATATCCGTTTCAATTAAAAGAATCTGTTGCCGCTTCCCATGCCGGGGAACCCGCCCAAACCGCCAAGCCCGGGAAAGCCGCCGCGGCGTTTCTTCATGCCGCCCATCTGCTTCATCATTTTCTGCATCTGCTCAAACTGCTTGATGAAGCGGTTGACGTCCGCAATGTCGTTGCCGGAACCCTTCGCAATTCTGAGCTTTCGCTGCGGGCTCATGAGCTTTGGATTTGCGCGCTCCTTCGGTGTCATGGAAAGCACGATCGCCTCCATGTGCGCAAGCTGCTTTTCGTCCGGCATCTGATCCTCCGAAATCTTGCCCATGCCGGGAAGCATGTTGAGCAGGGCGCCAAACCCGCCCATCGAGCGCATCTGCTTCATGCTCTCAAGGTACATGTCGAAGTCGAACTTGCCCTTGTTCATCTTGCGGGCCATTTCGCGTTCTTTCTCTTCGTCCATGGCCTGGTTTGCTTCCACCGCCTTGTCGATCAGAGTGAGTACGTCGCCCATGCCGAGGATTCTGCCTGCCATGCGGTCCGGATGGAAGGGCTCCAAGTCAGAAAGCTTTTCTCCCATGCCCGCGAACAGGATAGGCTTGCCGGTCACCGCCTTGACGGAAATCGCGGCACCGCCTCTGGTATCACCGTCGAGCTTACTTAAGATGATGCCGTCCACACCGATGCGTTCGTTGAAGGTGCTTGCGACGTTCACGGCATCCTGACCGGTCATCGCATCGACGACGAGGAGCGTCTGGTGCACCTCGACGGCTTCCTTGATCCGGACGAGCTCCTCCATCATCTCATCATCGATCTGTAAACGGCCCGCGGTATCGATGAGAATCACGTTATCATTCTGTTTGTCCGCGTAGACAAGCGCCTCTTTTACAATCGTCACGGGATCGGTGTCCGTTCCCATTTCGAAGAAATCCGCCTCCTGCTTTTCGGCGTTGATTCTTAACTGGTCGATTGCCGCCGGACGGTAGATGTCACAGGCGACAAGCAAGGGGCGTTTTCCTTTTTGCTTGACCTTGCCGGCGATCTTCGCTGCGGTCGTTGTCTTACCGCTGCCCTGCAAGCCGCACATCATGATGACGGTCTTACTCTTTCCGGGCTGAAACTGAAGCTCCGTGACCTCGTCTCCCATGAGACTTGTCAGCTCTTCGTTGACGATCTTGACGACCATCTGTCCGGGGTTTAAGCCGTTCATGACATCCGCACCGATGGCGCGCTCCGTCACGGTGTTCACGAACTGCTTCACGACCTTGAAGTTTACGTCCGCTTCAAGCAATGCCATGCGGACCTCCTTCATTGCCGTCTTCACATCGTCTTCGTTCAGCCTGCCCTTACCGCGCAGATTCTTGAAAACGTTTTGCAGTTTTTCGCTTAACGACTCAAATGCCATTACTGCTCCAAAACCTCGTCAATGCGCTTCGTCACCTTGACGACCTTTTTACGGAACTGCGCGTCGCTTAATTGTTGATCGTTCGCCAACAGCTTTACCGCATCCGTTTCCTTCCGGATTTCCTCAAAGCGCTTCATCATGTGCAGCTTGTCTTCGTACTTCTGCATCGTCTTCGTGCAGCGACGGATCAAATCATGCACCCCCTGTCGCGAAATGCCGTAGCTCTCAGCAATCTCCGCAAGGGACATGTCGTTGTAAACGGCTTCCTCATAGATCATCCTCTGATGCTCCGTCAAAAGCTCTCCGTAGAAATCATATAACAAACCGTTTGCGACAATCTCTTTCACGCTTTTGCTCCATAAAAACAGCCGGCGTAACACCGACTGTCCTATCCTACACCAATATTGTCCCCTTGTCAAGTGCTATTACTTGACAGATAAGTGAGTCAGGGGGACGGGTACAGTGACTCACATGGTTTGTCCTCTATT
>JAFSRL010000239.1 GCA_017446125.1 Lachnospiraceae bacterium | reverse complement strand
AGGTCCTTACGGATTTCCTCTTCGAGCGCGCGGATCTTTTCGTCCGCAGCCGGTTGATTTAGCGGCCTCAGAAGCGCCTTTTTGGAGAGCTCCGCGCTTGTCACGGCGCAGGTTCCCAAACCGATCCCCACGATCAGTGGCGGACAGGCATTGATGCCGCGGTCCAAAACCGTTTCATAGACAAAGTCCTTGATGCCCTGCACGCCTTCGAGCGGCATGAGCACCTTACTCCTGCCCGGCAGAGAGCAGCCGCCGCCCGCCATATAGGAGCGGATCCGGCAGTCGCTTCCCTCGACGACCTCCCACGAAATATAAGGCGCACCGGTTCCGACATTCGTTCCGGTGTTGTGCTCCGAAAGCGGTTCCACGACATTGGGGCGCAGGGGTGTTTGTCTTGTCGCAAGCGCAGTCGCTTCCGTCAATACACCCTTCAGAATCGCCGTATGCGGAAATGCACTTCCGACCTCAATGAAAAACTGCAGCACGCCGGTGTCCTGACACATGGGACGCTTTAATTCACCCGCTAAGTCCACGTTCTTCAGAATCGTGGCATACAATTCTTCGGCCTGCCCGATTGTCTCAGACTCCGCTGCGTTGCGCAATGCAAAAAGGACGTCATCCGGAAGGCGGATTGCCGTCAGCGCGATAAATTCCGCTAGGGTTTGCACCAATGTTGTTTTGTTGTCCAATGAATCTCTCATGCCCTCTGCACCGGTGCGTCCGGCTTGAATCTTGAAAGCGCCTCGCGTATCAAATCAAGCGCGCGTCCGGTTTCCCCAGTCAGGTAAAGATATCCGATGAGGGCCTCAAAGCCCGTCGCGTGACGATATTCCGTAACGCTGGCTCCTTTGGCAGTGGTCTTCGGGTGTGCGTTGCGACCGCGGTGATAAACCGCTTCTTCCTCTTCCGTTAAGAGCGCCTCAATGGAATGCATCATTGCTGACTGCGCGGCGGCACGCACGAACTTTGTCTTTTTGCGATTTAAGGCATCGACACTCTTATTGCCCTCTTCCGTCACCATTGTGCGGATGACGAGCTCATAAAAGGCGTCTCCCACGAAGGCGAGCGTCAGGGGCGAGTAGCTTCTGATATCTTTTTCCGGCAGCTCCAGCGTCTTTGCAATTTGTTCGTTTAATTGGTATGTTTCCTTCATATTTAAATCCTTCTTGTCTATCATAACACAAAACGCAATCATGATATAATCATGATAAATATCATCATCAGGAGGATTTTCATGCGATTGGGAGCACTGGAAGCAGGCGGCACAAAAATGGTCTGCGCAATCGGAAACGAAAACGGCGAAATTTTTGAGCGGGCAACCTTCCCGACGCTGACACCGGAAGAAACCGTTCCGCCCATGGTGGAGTTTTTCAAGCAGCATCAGGTAGATGCACTCGGCATCGCATGCTTTGGACCCATCGACCCGGACGTCAACTCCAAAACCTACGGTTATATCCTGCGTACGCCGAAGATTCCGTGGCGCGACTATGACTTTGTCGGCGCGTTTAAAGAAGCGTTAAACGTTCCGATTGGATTTGACACCGACGTGAACGGGTCGCTTTTAGGCGAGGTGTATTTTGGCGCTGCCAAGGGGTTAAGTGATGCGGTCTACTACACGATTGGGACTGGCGTCGGCGCCGGCATCATGGTGAACGGGGCGCTGTTGCACGGCATGCAGCATGCGGAGGCCGGACACATCCTGATGCGTCAGGAGGCAGGCGATGACTTTCAGGGATGCTGCCCTTCCCACGGACACTGCTTTGAAGGCATGGCCGCGGGTCCCGCGATTGAAGCGCGCTGGGGTAAAAAGGGTGTCGAGCTTGCAGACAGACAGGAGGTCTGGGAACTGGAGAGCAGGTACATCGCACAGGGACTCGTCGCGACAATCTGCCTCTTAAGTCCGAAGGTTATCATTTTAGGCGGCGGTGTCATGATGCAGGAGCAGCTCTTCCCGCTGATCCGCAAGGAAGTAACAAGACTCCTGAACAATTATCTGGATACCAAAGAACTGCGTGACATGGACCACTACATCGTCCCGGCCGCCTGCGGCGGCGACCAGGGGATTCTGGGCTGCTTAAAGCTGGCGGAGTTTTCCCTGTAATCACAGATACGAAAAAGAGTCAGGGGGACGGGTACAGT
>JAFSRL010000238.1 GCA_017446125.1 Lachnospiraceae bacterium | reverse complement strand
TCACTCTGCAACCGCATTCAGCGCGGAGCGGACCACCTGGTCCATGTCGTAGTATTTGTACTCTGCCAGCCGCCCGCCGAAGATCACATTCTTTTCGGCGTCCGCCTTTTGCTTGTAGCGCGCATAGATTGCCGCGTTCTTTTCGTCGTTGATGGGATAATATGGCTCCATCCCCTCCTTGAACTCCGCAGAGTACTCGCGCGTGATAATCGTTTTTTCCTGCGTGCCGAAGGCAAAGTGCTTGTGCTCGATGATGCGCGTGTAGGGCGTTTCGCGGTCTGTGAAATTCATCGCGGCGATGCCCTGGTAGTTTTCCATGTCAAGCACTTCCGTTTCGAACCTGAGGCTTCTGTATTCCAGACGTCCCTCCGAGTAATCGTAAAACGCGTCGATGGGACCGGTGTAAACGACCGTGTCCGCGCAGGCGTTCCACTTCTCGCGGTCCGCAAGATAATCCTCGTTCAACTGCACCTTGATCTTGTCGAGCATGCGTGCGACCATGTTCGTGTAGCCGTCCTCCGGAATGCCCTGATAGCTGTGGTTGAAATAGTTGTTGTCAAAGCGCATGCGCACCGGAAGTCTTCTGATAATAAACGCCGGCAGATCCTTACAGTCGCGTCCCCACTGTTTTTCCGTGTAGCCCTTGATGAGCTTTTCATAGATGTCGCGGCCAACCAGTGAGATTGCCTGCTCTTCCAAGTTCTTCGGCTCGCCCGTGATTTCCCCTCGTTGTTTGTCGATGATTTCCTTCGCTTCCGCGGGTGTGTTCACGCCCCACATCTGGTGGAAGGTGTTCATGTTGAAGGGCAGGTTGTAGAGCTCGCCTTTGTAGTTCGCGACCGGCTCGTTGCGGAAGTGGTTGAAGCGGGTGAAGCGCGAGAGGTATTCCCACACCCCCACGTCGTCCGTGTGCATGATGTGGCAGCCGTATTTGTGCACCTCGATGCCTTCGCACTCTTCGGTGTAAACGTTGCCGGCGATGTGGTCGCGCTTTTCGATGACAAGACATTTCTTGCCCAGCGCGGACTGCCGTTCCGCAAAGGTCGCGCCGAAAAGGCCCGCGCCAACAATCAGGTAATCATAGTGTTTCATGTCGCCCTCCATTCCCGGTACCACGCCGCAAATTTCTTCACGCCGTCACGCAAATTTGTCGACGGCTTGAAGCCGAAGTCACGCTCCAGTTTTGAAGTGTCCGCATACGTCACGGGCACGTCGCCCGGCTGCATGGGCACAAGATTAATATGCGCTTCGATATCAAAGTCGTCCGGCAGCACGCCCGTGCTCATCAATTCTTCCGCAAGGATGTGCACGAAGTCCATCAGATTCTCCGGATGATTGTTGCCGATGTTGTAAATGCAGTACGGCGGCACGGGCAGTCCGTCAGAACCTTTTCCGCGCGGTGGCGCACCACACATCACGCGCAGCACGCCTTCCACGATGTCGTCAACGTAAGTGAAATCGCGCTTGCAGTCGCCGTAATTGAACACCTGAATCTTCTCCCCGCGCGTGAGCGTGTCCGCAAAGGAAAACAGCGCCATGTCCGGCCGCCCCACGGGACCGTAAACCGTAAAGAACCTTAAGCCCGTGCAGGGAATGTCATAAAGCTTCGCGTAGGAATGCGCGAGCAGCTCGTTTGCTTTTTTCGTCGCGGCATAGAGCGAAATCGGATGGTCGACCGCATCGTCTTCCGAAAACGGCACCTTCGTGTTGCCGCCGTAAACCGAAGAGCTCGACGCGTAGACAAGGTGCTGCACTCCGCGGTAAGTGTCCTGCACATCCTGCGCAGCGTCACGGTCTGTGACCGCATCATAGCTGTGCCGGCACGCCTCTAAAATATTGTAAAAGCCAATCAGATTTGAATTGATGTACGCATCCGGATGGTCGATGCTGTACCGCACCCCCGCCTGCGCCGCAAGATTCACCACGACATCCGGCCGGCGCTCGATAAAGAGCCTGTCGATGAACGCTTTGTCCTCGAGCGAGCCACGCTCGAAGATAAGTGTGCTGCCGCCGTTTGCTTTTGTCTCCGCAAGCGAACGGTAGCGCCACTCCTTCAATGAAACATCATAATAGTCGTTGAAGTTGTCGATTCCGACGATGGTCGAACCTTCCGTTTCCGTCAGCAGGCGCTTCACGAGATAGTAGCCGATGAATCCCGCCGCCCCCGTGACGAGGATGGTTTTGTGATTTAAGGTGATTGAGGTTTTCATATACTATATTGTATCACGATTCAAGTATTGGTTGAATTTACGGTCTGATCTCTTCCGGCAGAATCCTTTTGACAGACTCAATACATCCTTTTGTCTTATATGCTTCGTTTAGATGGCCCTTGTTGTACTGAAAGACCGTACCGGCGCTGGCTGTGGACAGTGTTTTTGTGTAGAAGTCCTCCCAGCTGAAGAACTCACTGCTATCCGCATAGTTCCATGTCTCTTTTATCAGTTCCTCCTGAACCTCTACAATTCCCGCACTTAAAAGCAGATATTCAAATGACTCCGGCGCGTATAGTGCACTACGATCTTTATAATAATCCATGAGTCGCATTGTCTTTTCCATGTCAGCACCGTAAGCCGCACCATCCACGATGGCCAGTGTCTTTTTCCCCGACTGCGCCTCTCTACTGATACAATCAGCCACGCTACTCTTGCCGCCCGCAGAAACACATTCGCTTTCATATACACAGGAAAGAAAAACATGCCCGGCATTTGAATCCTCGGTAATCA
The DNA here is from genome assembly GCA_017446125.1 of Lachnospiraceae bacterium. GTDB lineage: Bacteria > Bacillota > Clostridia > Lachnospirales > Lachnospiraceae > Butyrivibrio. The sequence continues at coordinate 1,350 of JAFSRL010000238.1, read as the reverse complement.
CGCAATCGGGACGAAAAGTGCTTCCACACTTCACATTAAACAATGCAAAGAGTTCATTGTAAACTCTTTTTGCGCTACTATACTTTTGAGACGGACGGCCCTGACGCATGCCATAAATCTCTTCTATGCTGTACGGCAATTCAAAAAGGCTGTCCCTGCAGATCAAGACAAAATAATCATCCGCCCCTTTAATATATCTGGCAAACTCTTCCGAATACATGGGCGCAAAGTCCTCATCAACAAACACAATGCTTCCGGGTCCCGGAAGAGCCTTTTGCTTCCAGGCAGAAGTTGTCAGAACAGCACAGGGCGCCTCTGAAACAACAGTAACCCCGGATGAAACCCCGGAATTATTATAATCTGATAGCAGCCGGATCAACTGCGTTTTCCCGGTAGCGCTGTCACCCTGGATGACCGTTATATTCCGCTTCACCTCCAGATGAAAGTGAACCCGATTATTGTATACATCTATTTCGTATCTGCCAACCATGTCATTCCTCAGACCAACTTTTTCAGAATTACTTCCTCATCCAACTCTTTCAGACAAGTGCATACACGATCTGTGTTAAGAACTTTTATCTCAAACGGACCATCGCCGAAATCCATCAGATAACCCAGCCGTACCCGCACATCTTTTTTCTTACCGATTTCAAGCAACCACCTTGCACAATTGTTCCCGCAGGCAGAAGCATTAAAAACATGTGCCGGATCATTCTGGATCAGGATCAACGTCTTTACACCGCCGGACAGCGTCCTGGGAGGAATCGGTCCCAAAAACGGACTATCGATCAAATTCGGCCCCTTCACATCTGATCCGTCGACATCCTTGATCATTCTGACGCTGAGTTCATCCGTAATCCACTCATCCTCATAAACATTATCAAAGAAAATATCCGGAGCACTGATATAATCCTCGCCCTTATAATCCCCGTAAAAAATCTGCAGCATACGCTTCTCCTCATCTCCTCACATCATCATCTCTAGAATTGTATCACACCCCGCCCCACGCGTTCACCGCGTCGATCACCTGCTGCTGTTCTTCCTTTGTCATGCCGGTGAACATGGGCAGTGAGACAACCTCGTCCGCGAGGCGCTCTGTCACTCTCAGGCTGCCCTCACCCATTCCCAAGTACGCGTACGCCTCCGAGCGATGCGGCGGAATCGGATAATGGATGATCGTGCCGATGCCGCGATCCGCAAGGAATTCCTGGAACGCATCACGGGGTGTCCTCGCCGCATCTCCTGCACCACTATCCTGTTTCGGAATCTGCAGGATGTACTGATGAAAGACATGCGTCGCACCCGCGCAGCGCAGCGGCTTGATCACATGCGGATTCGTGATCCCCTCAT
>JAFSRL010000237.1 GCA_017446125.1 Lachnospiraceae bacterium | reverse complement strand
GTGGAACAGATCGCGGACCTGTCGTCCCATGAGAATCGGACACAGATCCTGTTTGCGCCGATCGCGCCGGCGCTTAAGGCAATGCAAAAGGGAGCGGGCGTTGTCTTTGCGGGCAGTGCGGATCCGTACGCGCCGATTGATGAGATCCGTGTGCTGTGTAAGGAACGGCAGCTCACACTGCACGTTGCGGAGGGCGCGGACCAGTGTCTGGAGACCGGCATCGGCGAGAAGACCCTGCGCATCCTGTTCCGCGTGATGCAGTATGTGGAGCAGGTGATTACGGAGCAGACAGAGCGCATCTATGACTTCACGATTCGCCATCCGGAGCGCGGCGAGGTTTCGATGAAGGCGTATGAGGGCGAGGTCTTACTCATCGTGAACACGGCGACCGGCTGCGGGTTCACTCCGCAGTATGAGATGCTGGAGTATCTCTATAAAACCTATCATAAGGAAGGTTTTACCGTGATCGATTTTCCCTGCGACCAGTTCGGACACCAGGCGCCGGGATCGGATGATGAGATTCACCACTTCTGTACATCGCGCTATGACATCTCCTATCCGCAGTTTTCCAAGATCGAGGTCAACGGAAAAAATGAGATTCCGCTCTATACATTTTTAAAGAAGCGGCAGGGCTTCCGCGGGTTTGACACCAATACCAAGGCGGGGCTCTACCTGCACAACAAGCTCACGGAAGCGGATCCCGCGTACGCGGAAAATGACGACATCAAGTGGAACTTCACAAAATTTCTCGTCACCAGAGAAGGCAAGGTCATCGCCCGCTTTGAACCCACGGACGATCTCACCGCCGTTGAGGAGGCGGTCAAGGCCGCGCTGGGATAAGTTTAAGGGGGATCTGGAGTATTTTAAGATACGCTATTAACGCATCGGGAAATACATCTCCCCTGGCCTGTATGATATAATTCTCTCAGCATCACAGAGGCCATTATTATATATGACAGGTGAATTATATTACTTTATATAGCTACGACTGAATTATATAGGATTATATAGCTGCCGCTGAATTATATAGCTTTATATAGGAGCGCAACATGACTGAAAAAATCAAATCCATTAGCCCGAAGACCCTGCGCATCGTCCAGACGGTGCTGCTCATTCTGGTGACAGTGCTGTCGCTGACCGTAATCGGAGGCTGGGCGTCGAACGCCGAGAAACAGGCAGGGACGATTCAGGCGCTGGACGAGAAAAAAGAAACCGTCTTAGAGCTGGCTGCCGCGGCCGCCGCGACAAGCGTGACGATTACGCTTTTGCCGGGGGATGCCGCGACACCGATTGCGGACCAGCTTGCGGAGCTTACGAATTATTTTCTGCTCATCCTGTGCGCAATCTATCTTGAAAAATACATGGTAACAATTACGGGTGTCGTTGCCTTTCGCTTCCTGATACCGATTGCCTGCGCACTTCTCATCGCTTACCTCTATACCAAAAAGCCGGCGCTGAAACGTCTGTCACTGCGCATCATCGTTTTTGCCATGATTTTGTTCTTTGTGATTCCCTGCAGCGTCTGGGTGACGACGATGATTGACCGCACCTATGAAGCATCAATTCAGACGACCATCAATGCCGCTACAAGCGCCAATTCCGAGATTGCGGGAGAGACAGAAGAAAACACCGCAACGCCCCCGTCTGCGGACGAGGAAGAAGAAAAAGGATTCCTTGACAGTATTCAAAATCTTCCGGACACGATTAAGGAGTTTGCGTCGGATGCGGCGAGCTCTGTCACACAGTTCACCGCGAAGACGACAGAGGAACTCAAAAATGTCCTGCACCGTTTCATTGAGGCAATCGCAGTCATGATCATCACGTCCTGCGTCATCCCCGTGATCGTCCTGGTAATCTTCATCTTTCTGGGCAAGACAATCCTGAATTCAGAATTCTCAAATCGAAAATCGCATGGTATACTGTAACCTGATTTTCGAGAAGCAAGGAGGCAGTGTCTTGCCTGATGCGGCAATCGGCCCCATGGGAGAGGTCCGTGCGTACAAGTATAACGGCAACACGAAGGCCTACAGTGACTATTCCGCGCCGTATGCGTTCAGACCCTAAAGGGCAACAACATTTCTTTGGCGGCCGCACATTCTTCCCGTGCGGCCGCCGTTTTTATTTTCGAATGCGCTTTGCTCGTGCTATACTTACGGAAGATGGATACGACATGGACGACAAAATCACACAGACGCTGGCTGGATTATCCGATCAGAAAAAAAGCGGCGCTCCTGATGGGAGTCCTGCTGTGTGTGATGTGGTTGATTGTCTTTGCCATCGTGGCGCAGCTGCAAAGCGTCTCCCGCGCCTCCGGCGGCATTATGGAGGGCTACATCGAAATCACAAATTTCATGAATGCGTTTTCGGCGGAGAACATTCAGATGGAAGCCTACGTGCGTCCCGCACACACGGAGGAAGAAGAGTTAAACTATGTCGATGCGGCACAACTAACGGACCGCTACCTTGGACAGATGCAGCCGGATCTGGACAACGACTCCCATGAGGAATACATGCTCAAGCGCGCCATCACAAATGCCATGGTCCGCTACCGCGCAGATCACAATCATCTGTTGGAAATCATGGACCGTTCCGAAACGATTGAGCAATACCTGCTTCTTCAGCGGCAGGCCACCTATATTAATCAGTACAGCTGGGATTTGCTGCAGCTTCGTCTGCTTGCCGGCGAGGAGCGTTGGCGTCTTTTGGCGGAGGCAAACAGAAGAAACTCCAGACTCATCGTGTTGTACATGGGATGCGGAACGGCGATTTCCATCCTGGTCGTTTTGCTTTTGTTGCGCAGCATTATAACACCGCTGTCGAACTTAGGACGCGCCGCGGACGCAATCGGCAAAGGCGACTACGAGCAGCCGCCCCTGCCGGAGGACAGAAAAGACGAGATCGGACGTACGGCACACTCCTTCAACCTGATGCAGAACCAGGTCCGCCGGACATTCCGTGCAATGGAGCGCGAGGCGGAAATGGAAAAGGAAAACGCGAGGATTTCGCAGGCGTTGCAGGAAAGCCGGTATGCGGAGCTGCAAAGCCAGGTGAACCCGCATTTTCTGTTTAATACGTTGAACACGATTGCCGCGCTTGCGGCGGAAGAGGGCGCACCCTACGCCGAGGATTTGATCCTGCGGCTTTCCAAGTTCTTCCGCTATTCCCTGGAGAGCCGGGAGAAGACGGTGAAGCTTGGCACGGAGGTTCAGGTGGTTCGTGACTACATGGAGCTGATGGACGCGCGGTTCGCCGGAAAGATTAACATGGTCATCGAGGAGGAAGAGCGTGCCCTGGAAACGGAGGTGCCCAGGTTCATCCTGCAGCCCGTCGTGGAGAACGCCATCATTCACGGGCTTAAGGACATGCCCTCCGGCGAGATTCATTTAAAGATTTCCGATACCGGGGATGTGGTCCAAATACAAATCACGGATGACGGCTGCGGCTTCGACACATCGGTTTTGGAGGGGCGCGTTTCATCCGCAACAGGTCACACCTCGGTCGGACTGGAGAACATTATGGAGAGAATGAAGCTCTTTGGCGGCAGCGCGCAGGTGGAAAGTACACCGGGCGAAGGGACCCGTGTGACCATCCGTGTTCCGAAGGAAAAGACAGATGATTAAGATTCTGGTCGTGGAAGACGAAGTAAAAAGCCGTGAGGCGCTGGTCAACCGCCTGCGAAACCTCCTGAAGGAAGAAGGGCTCATTGAGACCGCGGAAAACGGCAACCAGGCCATCCAGAAAGCGCTGGAGGTACAGCCCGCCCTCATCCTGATGGACATCGAGATGCCGCTCATGAACGGTCTGGACGCGGCGAGTGTGATTGCAAAGCACCTGCCGGAAACGGACATCGTATTCCTAACGGCATACAACAGCTTTGATTATGCGGTCGAGGCAATCCGCGTGGGCAGCAGGGACTACCTGTTAAAGCCGGTTTCGGAAAATGATTTGAGAGAACTGCTGCGCAAGTATACCGGCGAAGTGATTGTTGAGCACAGGGAAAAGGACACCCCGTTTGCCTCCGCCCTGTATGCGTGGCTTCGGAGTCATTACACGCAGGAGGTGGCATTGGAGGATGCGGCAACCAGCATGGGGATGAGCGGCGCGTATTTTTCGCGCAAGGTCAAGGCGGAAACCGGTCGGACGTTTTTAGACCACTTAACCTCCATCCGGATGGACAATGCAAAGCGAAGACTCACCACAACCGACATGTCGGTTGCGGACATCGGGCGTGCCGTCGGCTATGCGGACGCCAACTATTTTGTGAAGGCATTTAAGCGCACGGAAGGCATCACGCCGGGGGAATACCGTGCAAGCGCACAGCAGTAAGCCTGTCAATTTGCACAAAAACGAATGGTGAAATCTTGATACGCAGGTCAAGATATGCCAGTGAAATCGCAAGGATTTACGGTTTCACTTTTTTTGCGCACTTTTTAGAATGAAGGTGGTACTGAAATGATCTCATGAAGGGAGGTTCTTTATGAAAGCAAAAAAATGGTTGGCACTGGTAATGGCAGGGGTCATGACACTTGCTCTTACCGCGTGTGGCGGTTCTTCGCAACCGGCACAGACACAGGCACCGGCAGCGGAGGAAGCGCCTGCGGCGGAAGAAGCCGCGGAGGAAGCGGCACCGGCGGCGGAAGGAGAAACAATTCTGCTGCGCCTGGCAAATTCGCACAATGCGGAGCACATCACCTCGCAGGCATGCCAGATGTTTGCGGATCTTGTAAACGAAAGAACGAACGGGCGCATCACGATTGAGTGCCACTTTGCGGGCGAGCTGGGCGACGAGCGTTCCACCATCGAGCAGTGCCAGTTCGGCGGCCTGGATTTCACCCGTGTGTCCTCCGGCGCTTCCGCGGAATTTGCACCGTTGATGAACGCATTACAGATGCCATATCTGTATAAGGATGTCGATCACCTCTTTGAGGTGCTGGACGGCGAAATCGGACAGGAAGTGTTTGCGACATTTGAGCAGAACGGTCTGGTGGGCATCACCTACATCCATCCCGGTTCCAGAAACTTCTTCAACAACAAAAAGGAAATCCACACACCTGCGGATATGGCGGGCATGAAGATCCGTGTTTCCGAGTCCGAGCTGATGCTGAACCTGATGACGAACTTGGGCGCGGCAGGCGTCGGCTTACCGTTCAACGACACCTATTCTTCCATCCAGTCCGGCGTTGTCGACGGGGCGGAAAACAACATGACATCCTATATTGAAATGTCCTTCTATGAAGTGGCTCCGTACTGGACCTACGACGGACATTCCTATATGCCTGACATGATTCTTGCCAGCAAGCAGACCTTTGACAAGTTAACACCCGAAGACCAGCAGTTGATCAAGGACTGCGCGCACGAGGCGGAAGTCTGGCACAAGGACGCATGGGAAGAGTCTGAGGCAAAGAACGCGAAGATCGCGGAAGAAAAGGGCTGCACTTTAACCACCTTAACGGACGAAGAGTTAAAGGCATTCCAGGACGCTGTTGCGCCGATGTATGATTCCTTCTTGAATGACGAGCAGAAGGCAATCGTGGAGCGTGTACAGGCGCTCGCAAACTAAGGAGTTTTTATGGATGCGTTAAAGAAAGGATTCCGGTTTCTGTTCCGCGCGCTGGAATGGTTTGCGATGATCTGTCTGGTCATCATGACAATCGTTGTGTTCATCGATGTCGTTCTGCGCTATATCTTCAAGCAGGGGATGAGCTGGACACAGGAGGTGGCGACACTGCTTTTAGTGTGGTTTTCCCTGATTGGCATGGCCATCGGCGTTGCAGAACGCATCCATATCAGCATTGAGATGTTTACGGCGAAGCTGCCAAAGAAGGTGATTTCCGTTCTGGTCAGCATCAACCACATTCTGATTGCTGCATATGGAATCCTGATGATTGTTTACGGCTCCCGGATTATGGACATGACCAAAATG